>WQVW01000152.1 GCA_009785655.1 Oscillospiraceae bacterium
AAATTTGTCGAATATTTTTAGGGGGTAATTTTAATGAAAACAAGACGAACATTAGTCGCCATATGCCTTTGTGTTGTGATAATTGCAGGATTTATCCCCGCGGCGGCGGCATCTTCGTACGCTCATTTTACAGCACGGAACACATATCGTGAGCAGTTCACCGATGTTTCGCCGTCAAGCTGGTTTGCGCCTTACGTGCGGCGTGGTTATGAACTCGGCTTGATTCAAGGCAGTGCTGATACGACGTTTTCTCCCAACAGCAATCTGACAATTGCCCAAGCCATCGCGCTGGCTTGCCGGATTTTCAGCATCTATTCAACCGGCGCGCTGCCGACACTGTACCAACAGTCAGGTGCGCCGTGGTATGAAGCGTATGTCAGCTTTGCGCTGGATAACGGGATTATCGAGACTCGCTTCGGCAATCCCAATGCCTTCGCAACCAGGCGAGAGGTGGCGGTTATTTTCCAACACGCACTGCCGCCCGGGTCTTTCGCGCCGATTCGTGAGGTTGCCGACGGTGCGATTCCCGATGTAGCACTCGCCGCCGATTACGCATCTGCTGTGTACATGCTTTATCGCGCCGGGGTACTTTCCGGCAGTGACAGATACGGCACGTTTAATCCGGGCACGAATATCAGGCGGTCGGAAATCGCGGCGATCATCGTGCGTATCGCCGAACCAGCCAGGCGCAGTGCTGAGTCCATCGGCGGCCAAACGGACAGCGGCGCTGCCCTATCTGCGGCGGAGATTGCCAAACTGGCCTCCCCCGCTGTGTTCCACATTCAAGCGTATGCGTTCACTGGCGAGCCATCGATAAGCGGAAGTGCATTTTTCATCTCCGCCGACGGATTGGCGATGACAAGTTTTGACCTCGTCACCAACGCAAGCCAGCTGATCGCAGCCACTTCAGATGGGTCACACCCTGCCGTCATTGTTGACGTTGATCCCGCGAACAACCTTGCGCTGCTGCAAGTCACCGGCACCGGATTTCACTATCTCGCAGTTGCCAACACCTCGGCAATCCGCCAGGGTGAGCCTGTGTTTTCAATGGCAAATACGCCGGAACTCGGCAGCGTGATATCCCAGGGCATGGTCTCTGCCGTCACGGATGCGGGTGTACGTGTGTCTATCCAAGCAGACGATCCCGGCAGTGTGCTTTTGAACAATCACGGCGAAGCTCTCGGCATTTTCACTGACTCCGCAACAGTTGCCCTCATTGACCGCGCACGGCCGCTTAACCCCAACGCCGACATTTCGATTGCAGATACGTTCGCTTTCCCGATTTATTCCGAGCCTTTTCAAGCGATAGATTTCGGCAGATTCACAGGGGCGATGCCATACAGCGCGTCTTCAAACTTGATTCGCGGTGCGTTTCAATACAACATCATGGACTTCCAAAGCGCGGAACTTTTTTCCGCCGCGATGGCAAATTATCAAAAAGCGATGATACGCCGTGGTTTCCGACTGGAGGAAATTGACGAACTCACAATGATATTCACCCATGCGGATGAAGTTGTCACAGTTGAGGTTGGCGATTCGGTAAACATCCATATCGAACGGCTGCCGCATTTCTACAGCGACTTCCCCGCGCTCGTGGATTTCGGCTGGTTCGCCAACCTGTCAGTATTTAATTATACCATCCCTGAAAATGACGGGCGGGTGATTCTTGAATATATCTGGCCAGGCACAAACGCAGAGTTGGCACAAGTGATTGCGGATTACCACACGCTTTTGATCGAAACCGGCTTCACGTTCACACGCCAACGCGTGGGGGTGCTGTTTGAAACCGAAACACTGTCAGTGGCTGTGATTGTGGATGAAGAGCTTGTGACTATTGATATACTGCCGCTGGATTAAAGAAAGCGCTGTCAAGAGGAACTTTTTTTGAGCACGGAAAAACCCTTCGAGATAAGGCTTGAAATTGCCTTGTTTCAAAGGGTTTTTCTTTATTCGCTGTTCAAAATTTCGCCCATCAAACTATGGGGCGGGGGTGGTGCGGAACTATGCTATTTGCTCATTGGTGGAAGTTAGGGTTTTTTTGCTAAATACAGCGTGTATACATCATTAAGTTTTATATAGTCGCCGTTATCAAGAACAACTTGCCTCAATCCTTCAAAGAGATTTGTTTTGTGCGGTTCCGGCAATGTTAAATGGTCGGAGTGCGTCCCGCGCAAGGCAACGTATTCGTCAGCGTTCATCTCTCTATAAGAATTGTATGTGCGCTTCTCAAGGTCAACAAATCCGTACTTGTCGCTTGCCTCATGATCGAGCTTGCAAGTATAGGGAGTTTCAGGAAAAAAGTGCTTTTTATATACTTCTTGACACTGAGTGTGGAGCGGTTCATCAGGCACACCGCCATTTCCGGAAAACATAGCAAATACCCCACCGCTTTTCAAGATTTTGAAAGCTTTAGAATATCCAATTTCTTCAGGTATCCATTGAAATGCCGCCGCAGAAAACACTAAATCGAATTGTTGGTCGCTGAAATCGTATGTTTCAAAATCAGCATTCACAATTTGAAAATTATCCAAATTCCTGTACTTTTTGGCCATAAACTCAACAAAGTTTTCTGCAAGCTCAATCGCCAAATACGAACAACCTGTTTTCAGTATCGGGTCGGTAGCTTGTCCTGTGCCGGGTCCAACTTCAAGAACCGTTTTTCCGGGAGCAAGTTTTGCGTACTCAATCAAATCTACAAACAATTCGTCACAATAGCGTGGTCTATACCTATCAAATTTGTCGGGTATGGTGCTAAATATTTTCCTAAAATCCATGCTAACCTGCCTCCGAAAGTATAAAAACTGCGCTTTCCCCCGCCGCAAAGGTTGGGCAACGAATAAAAGCAGTATACCATATGTTCCGCATAAAGTCCACTTTGTGGAATGGGGGTACGCAATGCGCGCCCCCTCGCTGTTCTGGTGTTCCATCTCCCCCACCATCACGGTGTGTCTATTGTTTCGTTATGCTCGGCATACTCTTTGTATAGCCCACCCGGCCTCTTTCTTGCGCCATGATGAATTGAATTTAAACAAATTATAGTTGAAAAATTCTGTCAACAGATGTAAAATATGTTTATAATATTTTACACCATAAAATTAAAAGGAGTAAATCGAATGAAAGACTTTGCTGGGAAAATTGCTTTTATAACAGGCGGTGCCTCCGGTGCTGGATTCGGTCAGGCGCAAATATTCTCTGAGGCGGGGATGAAAGTCGTCATTGCGGATGTCCGTCAGGATCATTTGGATGAGGCGATGGCTTATTTTAAAGAGAAAAAAGCCGATGTCCATGCCATTAAACTTGATGTCACTGACCGTGCAGCGTACGAAAAAGCAGCCGAAGAGGTGGAGCGTGTGTACGGTTCATCCCCGGATCTGCTGGTGTTGACTGCCGGTGTCAACGTGTTCGGCCCTGCTGAAGCGTCTACATATGAAGATTACGACTGGGTCTTCGGCGTATGTTTCTGGGGTGTTGTGAACGGGCTTGTCACGTTCGTGCCGCGCATGATTAAAGCCGGACGCGGCGGGCATATCACAGCCACCGTCTCCTGGGGTGCATTCAATGCGGCGGCGATGGTCGCGCCGTATACCGCAGCGAAAGCGGCGGCGCTGAATCTGCTGGAGAGCTATTATCTGGCACTGAAACCGTACGGCATCGGCGTATCGGCTGTATGTCCGGCGAATATCAAGTCCAAGATCTACGAATCCGCGCTGAACAGGCCGGAGGGTTTGCAGAACACCGGCTATAACGTCAGTGAAGACACGCAGAAATTCCTGGCATCAATCCACCAGCACGGCATGGAGCCAAGAGTGCTGGCCGAGTACATGAAAAAAGGCATTGAGAGCGGCCAGTTCCTGGTAATCCCCTATCCCAGCGGCCCAAGAATGGTTGAGATCGAGATGGAACGTTTCAAGCTATACGCCACAGCGGAGGGTACGCAAGAACTTATCGACCGCGCGAGTCGCCCAGTGACCGAAGAGCAGTTGAAAATGATGTCAGAGCGCGAGGGTTACGAAATCAAACCCGGCCCGCGTCAGAGCTTAACCGACACCAGCGGCTTCGGCAAAGCGAAGAGTGACCTTGACTGGATTGATCCGAACAAGAAACATCAATAGGGTATGAACTAAACCGGGTCATCCACTTATCGGTTGACCCGGTTTAATTACAGAGGTTGAGATGGCCGACATGGAAAAATTTGGTGAATCGGAATTTGCCGAAATCGAATACGAATTCAAACCAAGCGCGGGCGCACAAAAAATCGCCCCCGTTGATTTGCTAATTGTCAAAAGAGCTCTCGACCCTATCCGGGAAAAGTTTTACGCAATGCGCGACCTTGCCTCCGGCAATCCGTTTGCCCGGAATGACGCTTCGCTTTTTTACAAGCAGGCGAAATTTATGGAAGATTTTTCCGATGATTTTGAAGGTCATGCGACATTTTCCATGTATTTCCCATACTATCAGCACATGGGGTACGATCAG
>WQVW01000153.1 GCA_009785655.1 Oscillospiraceae bacterium
AACAAGCTCCACGCGAAGCTCCGGAAATATCTGCGTTCGCAGCATGTCGTAATGCTCTTTCGCAGATTTTAGTGTGTCTTCCTCGCCTTCTTCAACCATTGGGCATATGATGTATACCTGCCGGCCTTCACCGACAAGCTTTCTGACAAACTCGTATACCCGCTTCCGATGTGACTCGCCAACGATAAATGTTTCAATCTCCTGTCGTCCGGGCGGCATTTCGTCGATCACTGACACGTCCAGATCACCATATATGTACAGCGCCAACGTGCGCGGAATCGGCGTGGCCGACATCACCAGCACATGCGGGGAATCGCCTTTTTCGGTCAGCAGCGAGCGCTGATTCACACCAAAACGATGCTGTTCATCGGTAATAACCAGGGCAAGATCAAGAAAACTCACGCCCTCTGATATCAATGCGTGGGTACCGATCACAAGGTCAATCTCACCGAGGGCAAGTTTCCCGTAAACCTCACGCTTCTGCTTCGCTGTCATGCTGCCGGTTAAGAGGCCGACGCGCATGTTGAAAGTCTCCAGCAGCTCCGACAACGAACGATAATGCTGTCGCGCTAAAATCTCAGTCGGTGCCATGAATGCCGATTGTGCGCCGGCTTTGCAGACCATCCAAGCCGCTGCCGCCGCGACAAGCGTTTTTCCGGAGCCCACGTCACCCTGAACCAGCCGGTTCATCGGCTTTGTTCCGTTCATGTCGTGGGCGAATTCTTCCACCGCGCGTTTCTGCGCCGCTGTTGGTTCAAACGACAATGCGTTGTAAAATTCGTTGAAATCCGGCACCGGGATGCTTCGCCCGGTATCTTCCACGCGCCGCATTCGCATCAGCTTCATTGCGGCGGAGAGGACGAACAGCTCTTCAAAAATAAGCCGCCGCCGCGCCGTCTCAAGCGACTTGAAATCCTCCGGCAAGTGGATATTTTCATACGCAAACCGCGCACGGCAGAGTTCAAATTGCGCTACAACACGCTCCGGTATCACGTCCGGCAATTCGTCACCGCATGTGTCCAGGGCTTGCGTCACCGCGTTCATTATGATCTTTTGCGAAAGTCCCGCCGTCAACGAATAAACCGGCATGATCCGGCTCGTCAATTTGCCCGTGGCAGATTCTTTCTCAAAAAGCGGGTTGACCATCGCGGGTTTTAACAGCGTCCCCGATACTTTGCCATAAAAAACGTAAGTTTCACCCTGTGTTATAGCATCTTTGATAAAACTCTGGTTAAAAAACGTGATATCCAAGCTCCCGCTGTCATCCACCGCACGGAATTTTACAAGATCAAGCCCGCGACGTATGTGCGTAAGCTTGGGCGCGCCCGCCGCCATGGCACGGACGCAGACCGTTTCACCGTCTACCAGCTCGTCAATCTGCTTAAACTGTGTCCTGTCCTCATACGCACGCGGGAAATACCCGACCAGATCCCGCAATTGTCGGATGCCGAGCTTTGCCATCAGTTTCTCTCTCGCTTCGCCCACGCCTTTTATGTACCGTACCTCGGTATCCAAGTTCAAGCTGAATCAACCCCAATCCATCCGCAAACGCCGTTCTTTTTCGCATACAGCATGTTGCCGAACTTTTTTACGAGGGAAACGGTCTCCCCGGCGTTAACAGGCAGAAAATAATCCGTCCCATGCGCAGCGGCCAATTTTCCGTCACCTTCAATCCAAACCATCCCATCAGGTATCGAAAGCGTTACTCCGGTCGCAGCGTGTCTGTAAACACTGACATTCTCTCCGCGCTCAACCAGTTCAACAAACCTGTCATTCCATGTTATGTGCAGATTCCCGCCGCTTTCCACCTGCGATTTTTCCACTTGATAAAGCGGAAAATCGTCAACTGACTCAAAGGAAAAGCTGCCATTAAAGATAATAAAAGCGTTCAGTTGTCCATATGCGTGCGTACCCACACCTCCGTCAATAGCTATAATCTTTTGCTCTTCATTCACGATCGGATCATAGCACGCTATTTTGTGGCAGTAATTATTGACAGGCCAATGCCCTGTGACAAGCCATTTGCTGAAAATCAGTCCCTTTTCCATGAACGCATCGTTTTTCATGCACGTCATCGCTTGCTGCTCATGCAGATTTTCGGAAGTTAGTCCGCCGTGGACAAATATGTAATCCTGAGACTCTATAATATGCGGCAGATTTTCAGCCCATTCGATTTCTTGGGGTTCCATGGTAAAATCAGCATAGGGCGCTAAAATTTCCCCAACCGCATCGCAATTTCCTCTTAAAGCGTGTACGTTGTCTTTTTGACTCAACTCCATCACGTATTTCAGCGTTTCGTGATTTTGCGAGCCTTTCAGGTAATAGTCACCGAGCAGAATGAGGATATCGTCGTCCGAAAAATTGACTTTCTCCAGCAGCCGCTTGAATAGATCAAGCGCGCCGTGGATATCGCTGATGCAAATCACCCGTTTGTTTTCCGGGATGGTGATCTGCTCTATTTTTGCCCTCGTCTCCATTTTATCAAGCTCCTAATCTGCGGCGCGATGATACACACCGCGGCAATTTTTAAGGCGTCCCCGAATAAAAACGGTACAGCGGTCATTGTGAGTGTCACCCGCAAGGTGTTCCCTGTTGTAACCATGAACCATGCCGCACCGCCAGTATACAGCAAAACGGTTCCGATTACCATAGCCAACGCGTAAGAAACATAAGTCAATATCGTCCTGGTCACTTTATCGGCATCCTTTATTCGTTTCTCACAAAAATCTATAACGAACCCGGTTGCCAAAGCACATGGGATGAATCCCATCAGAAACCCGCCGGTGGGACCTGCAATCACGCTAACGCCGCCCCTGAATTGTGAAAATACCGGCAGACCAATCGCCCCGATGGCAATATACAGCGCGACGGATATCGTGCCGAATTTCGGCCCCAGCACCGCTGCCGCCAGATAAACGCCGAACGACCCGAGGGTGATCGGCACTGGCCCCACTGGAATCGCGTGCGGTGCAATCGCGCATAAAATAGCAGCGAACAGTGCCGTGAACACCATTTCCCTTATGTTAAGTGCAGTCTTCGTTTTCATTTTACATCCTCCTAAGATTATTAATTTTGCTTGTACTCGCTCACGGGACGTATACTGACCTCTCCTGACGCAAGCGTTGCGATTTCTCCGTTTTCATACTGCACAACGAGGCCGCAATCGTTGTCGATTTCAAGCGCGTGCGCGGCTTTTTTGTCCTCACCGGATATCACATATATGTCCTGTCCAAGCACGATTGAGCGTGATCTGTATTCGTCCAAAAATTCCTTGTCCGACAGTCGCAGGTATAAATCCCAGAAGTTGTCCAGCGTCGCGGCGATCAGCTTATTCCGCTGTCCGTCGCTGCCGAACGCTGAATCCGTCAGCGTTGCCACGATATCTTCAAGTCCATCCGGCAACCCGTCTTCCGGCCTGGTAATATTGATACCGATACCCAAAACGACGCTTTCAACCAAGCCGCTTTCCATGTCAAATACCGCTTCTGTGAGTATCCCGCACACTTTTTTGCCGCTCACGAACAGATCGTTGACCCATTTGATGCCCACCTGAACGCCGGGGAAAAATTCTTCAATCGCCCGAGATGCCGCGACTGCCGCGGCAGATGTAATCATCGAGGCATCCACCGCACTGACTCCGGGACGTAAAAGCAGGCTGAAATATATGCCATGCTTTTCCGGTGAATGGAACGATCTGCCCTGTCTGCCTTTCCCCGCCGTTTGAGCCTCCGCCGTTAAAACCGCGCCTTCCGGCGCACCGGATGCGGCCATATCGCGCAACACTGTATTTGTAGACGTCACCGATTTGCGTGTATGTACAGTAAATACCTCACTGTGCCGCAAAAATCCGGATATCCCCGCTGCTGAGAGTATGTCGCCGCTATCGTCCAAGCGGTATCCTTTGTTCGAGACGGCTGAAATTCCATAGCCTTCAATGCGTAAAGATTCTACCGCTTTCCAGACAGCGTTTCTGCTGACATCAAGCTCCCGCGCCAAATCCGCGCCGGAGATATAGGAATCCCTATTGTTTTCAAGAAGCCGCAAAAGCTGTGTTTTTATATTCATCGGCAATCCTCCTTGCATTCTTGGGAGTATACAGCAAAGCGCGCGCATTGTCAACCATATTTTTATCACGGTTGACAATGCGCGCTTTGTCCATTCGAATGCACGGCCTTCTTCGCTGACAGCTGTTCAATCATAAAGTTACATTTACGGCTTTTACTTCGCTTGGGGTTTTCCGATCTTTTATAGTTATCATCAGATCATCACACAGGTTCGCGAGATTTATTTGATTTCTCAACAAAAACTCAAAAACATACGTAAGCGACATTGACAAACCCAAGTTCTTTTGATACAATGCCTGCAAAGCTGTGATGGAGAGAAAGATATCCTATGTCAGTAGTCCGGAAAGCCCCGGGCAATCAGAGATACTGCGGTT
>WQVW01000154.1 GCA_009785655.1 Oscillospiraceae bacterium
CCTGGATAGAGCGACAAAACAATGTCTCGGAATATTTTGCATGCGGTGGTTTTTAGGTCTTTTCTCCAAGCAAAAACGGTGGTGAATTCAGCGTCTTCGCCGCTGATTGGAAACGTGACGACATTCGGACGCTGATATAAGTTGCCAAGCTCACCGGGAAGAATGGCAAGGCCAATGCCGGCGTTGACCGAGAGCACAACCGATTCCGCGCGGTTATAGTGGTTTATTATCCGCGGATTTATCCCGCGATTGCTACATATGAGTCTTATTTGGCCAGCCAAGGCACCGGACTGTGGAACTGAGACAAACGGGTTGCATTCCACCGTTGACCAATCGTCCAAATCAATGGTGTGGGCGATGCTTTTGTTGGCGAATACTTCCAGCGATCCATTATGTATGACGGAATGAGCGTATTCGTCATTGGCGGGTATCATTGGCGAAACCACGAAATAAAAATCATGATCCCCCTGATGTAACGAGCGTATAAGTTCCGCGCCTTCTAACAGGTCAATATCTACCTGTATATTCGGATGTGCGTCAGACAGTGCACTCAGACACTCACAGAGTTGATACGAAGCATAGGACAGTGCCGCAATGCGGATATGCCCAAGCCGACCTTGTGCCATGTTTTGAATACGGTTTTCCGCTTCTGAAGACAGTTCTAAAATTTGGGATATGTAATTGAGGAATTCTTCACCTTCCGGCGTGAGGGAAACTTCATGGCTGGATCGGTTGATAAGCTTTGCGCCGAGCTCGGCCTCCAATTTCTTGATATGATGACTGACGGCGGGCTGGGTAATAAAATACTGCTCTGCCGTCCTTGAAAAATTCAGTGTCCGTGCCAGTGAAGCGAATAAATTAAGCCGAAGCATATCCAAGTCTGCCACCCCTTTTTCGTATCATTATCAATATAATAATACCAGAAACATGGTGTTTGTTGCAAGTTATTTCAGAAAGTCAATAGGCGTTTTCGCCAAAAATACACACAAAACACTTGAATAATTTGTTGCGACGTGGTAAGTTTATTGAAAAAATAGGAGGTTTGTTCAATGGGAGACGCGATAATAACGATCAGCCGCGAGTTTGGTACCGGCGGTAAGCCCATCGGTGAAATGCTCGCCAAAGCCTTGGGAATACCGTTTTATGACAAGGAAATATTCCAGATGGCCGCCGAAAAATATGATTTTTCCATAGAGCATATTGACAAAAGCGATGAGATGATTATGAAGTCTTTTCTGAACAATCTCAAACACTCGGCTTATTTAAACTTTGATACGGCATATTATGCAGGTTTCGATTCCGCGGTATATTACGATACGCCTGTTTCAGACAAAGTGTTTGATATGCAGGCGAAGATTATTAAAGAGGTTGCCGCTCACGGAAGTTGTGTGATTGTCGGGCGTTGCGCCGACTACATACTTCGCAACAATCCGGATCTGGTCAGAATTTTTATCTGCGGTGCGTTTGAGGATAGGATGAAATATGCCGTGGAGTATTACAAAGTGCCAGAAAAAAGAGTCGCCAGCACAATCAAGAAAACCGATAAGCACCGTGCGTACTATTATAAACGCTTTACTGACCTAAAATGGGGCGACATACACAATCATGATCTCGTCATCAATACGTCCTTCACCGGTGTTGACGGTGCTGTCGAAATCATTAAAACACTGCTGGACACCAAAAGCACGCAAGCGAGACTAGGCTGACGCGGCTGAACGGACACGTTAATCAAGAGAGGCGTTGTGAGCATCTGGGAGCCGAAATTATGTTAGGGGAGAAGGAAATATGAATTCAATACAACAAAAGCACCCTGCATCTGCATATTTGAAGTTTTTTGTTTTACCTTTGATCGGCATATTCGCGTTCTTCATTGACATTCCCATGGCTGAATACACCATTATGGGATTTACAATGGGTGCCAGGTCAACGATTCCGATAAATCACCTAACCGGCTTGATACGGGCACTGCTATGGGACGGAACCTTGGAAATCATGCCGTTTGTAGTGCTGGCAATTGCGCTTTACGGTGTCGTGGATCTGATACTGCGACGCAAAAAGCACTTCGCGAACACCTTAGGCAGGGTTTTCGCAGTCATCAAATGCATCGGAGTGGTATTTATTATTTTCGCGGTTTTTGATGTCGGCCCCTTGATACTGCATGAACCGCAGCAAGCCCTCGCTGCCAGAGCCGTTGTTGATGGTGCGGCTGTCTACATACCTCGCAGTATTGCGGTCTTCGTGCTGAACGGCGTGCTAATTACCATCAGTATCAGCATACCGCTAGCCGCGATGTTCCTGCCGTTTTTGTTGAACTATGGGCTGGTAGAATTCGTTGGGGTTTTAGTACGGCCGATTATGCGTCCGCTGTTCAAGCTTCCCGGGCGCAGTGCAGTGATCCTTGTCAGCGCATTGCTGGGGAATTTCTCGGTCGCCCATATCGCGGTGGATGATCAGTATCATAAGGGACAGATGACGGAAAAAGAGGCGATTACGATATGTACCGGCTTTTGCTCGTCGTCCATCGCGTTTATGATGGTGCTGGCCACCAACGCGGGAATCATAGACAGGTACTGGAACGCTTATGTCTGGTCCTCTTTTTTGATGATCATACTCATTACGCTGATCGGGGTGCGTATGTTCCCGCTCTCCAAACTCAGGAACGGCTATGCGCCGGGAGTTACGCCGCAGCCGGAAAATGTATACAAGCAAAAATTGTTAAAAAATGCGTTCACTGAGGGGATGGCAGTATCCGGCGCGGCAGAAAACCCTATCAAAGGCATCGCGCATATCATGAAAGCCACCGTCGGTGTACTCGCCGCCATTATCATGGGTGCGGGGTTTTCCACATCCGTTGGGATGTTGCTGTATCTGTACACGCCCATATTCGAGTGGATTGGTGTCATTTTCCGCCCGATCATGTGGCTTGTCCGGATGCCGGGGAGCGAGATTGTGACAGCCTCAACCGGTGCGGCGTTCTCGTTGCTTGAAGTCACGATCCCCTCCATGCTGGTCATGGCGGGGGATTGGTCGTATCATATCCGCTACATGATGGCTGTAGTGCCGATCACATCGGTCATCTTCCTTGGCAGTTTCGTACCCAGCCTAATCAGCACGAATCTGCCGGTCAAGTTCTGGCACCTGATGGTGATATGGCTAGAACGCATGATATTATCCGTTCTCTTCGCCGGAATCTTTGCCCTGTTGCTGTTTGGGATACCGGGATGATAGAAAAAGGCTGCCGCACTGAAATATCAGCACGGCAGCCTTTTTGTTTCTTTGATTAAAGATGAGAATAATCCAAAAATTCAGAATTCACCAAGCAGTGCAGTTACTGCCGATTTTTCTCTGCCTGTGCCAGTGCGTCTTCGATGGCAGTCATTTGCACACCGTCTAAATCCAGATATGCCGTGGTGGGCAGCTCAACGCCGTCTTTGGGGCAAAGTGCACCGACTGGGCAGGTGGATACGCACAATCCGCAGTCAACGCAGTTTTTATCCTGACCCAATGGCGCAGAAAAAGAAGGTTCCACCGCAGTGTCAAACCCACGGCCTACAAATCCCAGGACGCCTGCGCCAGCCGCGATGCAGATACGCACGCAGCGTCCGCAGAGGATGCACTTGTTCTGGTCGCGGACAATGTATCGGTGACTTTCATCAATCGGATGCGTGGTTTGGTCACCAGCTAAGGCGAATTGATCTGCACCGTAGACGCTTGAGAATTGCCGCAGCTTACACTCGTCCACGTCGGCACAGCCGCAGGACAGACAGCGCGACGCCTCCAATTTTGCTTGCGCCTCTGTGAATCCCAGCTCCACTTCGTTGAAGTTATGATGCCGCTCAGACTCTGTTAGCACTGGCATCGGGGTTTTTGCGATTTTTTCCTGTTCTCCGAATGCCGTGATATCAATCTCATCGTTGCTTCCTCTGATGTGATTATATAGCTCCGGCTCACGCGAGAAAGGTTTGCCCATCATGAATTCATCCATTGCCATCGCCGCACGCTTGCCGCCGGCAATCGCACGGATTGCTGTTAACGGACCCGATACCACGTCGCCTGCAGCGAAAATTCCGTCAACATTGGTCGCCATCGTCAAGGGGTCGGCTGCTAAACAGTCGCGATTCGTTGCCACATCGCAGTCTGAGCCGATAAAACGTAGATCCTGCGTCTGTCCGATGGCGGAGATCACGTAGTCAAATGCGGAAGTGTATTCAGAACCTGCCACAGCTTGCGGTCTGCGTCTGCCGGATTCGTCCGGTTCGCCGAGTGCCATCTTGGTGAGCGTGAGGCTCACGGTATCTCCTGTCTGTGACACGCCGGTGGGATTAGTCAGGACGGAAAACTGCACACCCTCATGCTGGGATTCTTCGATCTCCATCGCGTCGGCGGGCATTTCAGCTATGGTGCGGCGATAGATCAG
>WQVW01000155.1 GCA_009785655.1 Oscillospiraceae bacterium
CACCGAATCCGACAACATCTATCCCATCTGCTTTCATCTGCTTGAACAGCGCATCCACCTTCAACGTCGCAGACGCCTGCACCTGCGCCGCCACTTTCGCTAACTCTTTCATAACATTCTCCCCTGCTGATTTTTGGGTATTATTATATTGCACAATAGGTGTAATTGCAAGTATTTATATTATGTCTTGCAAAGAAAAGTCGGTGCGCGTCATATGAAATTCGATAAAATCCAAAATTAGGGAAACATATCGATCACCATGCTCTCGAATCCACACTTTGTACGTTACAAAGTTGTGACCCCAGAATGGAAAAGCAAGATTGTAAAACGTATTGAACGCCGCGCGTTCCGCATTGTTAAAGCTATACTCCCGCGCAACGTACATGAAGTTGCGGCGTATGCGCTCTTCAACGCTGATTATCTGCGGACCGCCTTGCGTTATACCGTCAAGATCGCTTTTGATAAAGTAACAACTCTCATAAAACGCATAGCTTAAAACTGCGTCCGTGCCGGACAGGTTGAAATCCATCAGCCCGACAAACTCACCACCGTTATACAACAGGTTTGTATTATTCATATCCGCTTGAAAAACAGCTATCGGCAACGCCCTGTATATCGGCTCAAACTCGGCACGGCGGTGCTCATATTCTTTTATTATCGCGGCAGTCCGTGGCTCGTATTCCGGGAACTTTTCGCTGATTTCACGCATTATATTCAAACCGTTTTCATAGATTTCCGGAACTTCATCTTCGGCGCGAAACTTATCAAACATCGCATACGGACTTGGCCACGGCACATTCTGCGCGGGATTCGCAGCAACGCGACCCAGAGAAGTCAATCGCGCTTCCGCCGATGCTTCCAAAGAAATTGTCTCATCGGGCGAATATTTCGCAAACTCCTCCGCGTAAACACAGTAATCGCCGAGATAAGTTCCGTACTCGCCGTCTGCATTTCGCAAAAAGCGAGGCGCGTAAATGCCGAGGTTATTGTAATGCTCCGCAAGTTCTGCCCACCCCGCAACACGTTCAGGAGTTGTGAAAGAATTTCGTGCTACTTTGATTACAATTTTTTCACCTTTTGGGCGGCTTGCAAAAATCGTGAAACGCTTGTCGTTTTCACCATGCGAATTATCAGATATCTCATAAGTACCAGGCTTTTCAATGCCGTGCAAGCGTAATGCGTCGGCGATATCAAAGCCGAGATTCTCATTAGTATTCATTATATCACACCACGCCACGACAATATGAACAGCACACAAGTGGCAATCACAAATATAGACGCGAGCAGAACCCCGATGTTCATCTTTGTCTTCCTTGGCGCGGGCGTATCTGAACCCGGCAGCAAGCGCGACTTATCTAACGCCGTTCTGATCGGCTTGTATACAAGCATAACCATCGCGGCGTTGAGACCGCCTTTGATCAGGTTAAACGGCAGGAAAACAGGCACAAGCATACTGGCGACCGCTTCGCGTGGGAAGCCCTGATAAATAGGCACTATCAGATAATTCCACAGCAGCATGACTGGAACATTAACCACAATCCCGGCCACAAGCCCCACAGCCGCGCCAAGCAGTGTACGCCATTTTTTGTAGATAATAGACGCCGTACAGGCAAACGAACATGTCGCTATCACATTCATCAGAAAACCAAACCAGGCTGTTTCGCTTAAAAATATCATCTCTAATAACGACAGCACCACCGACATGGCGACCACCGCCAACGGCCCGAAAATAAACCCGCCGATAACGATAATAACGTCCTTCGCCTCGTACCGAAGAATAAATAATCCGGTTGGTATCCGCACCAGCGCGACCAGAAACGCTAACGCTGTCAGCATCGCAAGTACCGTAATTTTCTTTGTGTCCCATCTTTTGCTGCTTTGAATTCTCTCTCCTGACATTTTGTGTACCTCCAAAAAATAAAATAACAACTGAAAGCCATCGCCTTCAGTTGTTCAACACAAAACGCAGATAATGCATGAAAGCATTATCTCATCTTCTCCCATCCAGACTTTAACTGTCGGTACTGGAATTTCACCAATTCAACGCAAACGCGCTCGCGGACTATCACCGCCGGTCAGGAATTTCACCCTGCCCCGAAGACTCAACTATTCAATTACGGGATCATATTAACACATGCTTAACAGAATGTAAAGCATTTTCTTACGCCTTTCTGAGGCTCATATTCACAAAAAATCCGATAATCGACAGTGCTAATAGTATGATAAACGCGAAAATAAAGCTGTCGGTCAAGTCCTTGAAAAATCCCGCCAGTGTCGCCGCGAACGGTGCGGGAATCAACAGCAGATTTACAATGCTGAAATTCAGTGAAAAATTCTTCAGGCCGTAAAAGTCAGCGACAAACACGCTTGACATCGTCGGCCCCAGTCCAAACGCGAATCCGCACAGGCACACGCCAACCACGCTGAGAATCAGCGAATCACTCACCAATGCAAGCGTCACCACCGCGGGCCCCATGATCCCCACCGTGCCGATGACGTACTGTGTTTTCCGCTTCCCGATATTGTCAAAAAGCCACCCAGACACAAGCCTGCCTACGCCATTGAATACCGACAGCATCCCGACCGTTGCGACAGCCACCCTGGTTGATGCACCAACCTCTGTCACGATGTCTCTGGCAAAACCAATCGCCGCGCTACCGGTCGCGGCAATCAGCATAATGAAAATAAAAAGCTTCATAAACGATGCGCGCCGTATCATTTGTGAAGCCGTATAGTCCGCCGCCGCTCCGCTGGGTGATGTGCGTTTTTTTGCATCTCTCGATTCCGGAAAAACCGTTCCATCAGGCGGCAGCTTTATGAACAATGACGCCGCCAGCAATACCGCGCCGATGGACACGGCGAAAATGATGTATGTAAGCCGCCAACCTATCAAGTCTGACCTGCCCATCATATCCGCCACCTGCCCGATAATCAGCGAACTCAGGCCGAACCCCATCAGCAAAACACCAGCGCAAAGTCCCTGTTTATCCGGGAACCATGCGTTTACCGTGCCGATAACCGTGTTATATGCTATCCCGATCCCCGTCCCCGCAAGCACACCGTACGCCAGATACAGCAAAATGACATTGCCGCCGCCTAACAAGTTCGACGTGATGAAAAATCCTACAAACAGCAGCAGTCCGCTGATTATAAGCCGTATCGTTGACGGCACTTTCTTTGAAAGCAAACCCGAAAAAAATCCGCCCAGGCAGAAAAAGATAACTGTCAGCGTATAGTTAATGCCCAGCTGCGTGGCATCCCACACGCCCGCAAACGGTGCGTTTAGAATCGACCACGCGTATATGATGCCGGCGAACAGCAGCGTTATCACCCCGATAACCAGCCGCGGCCAACGTATAAGTTTTGTCTTTTCCATATTCCCATCCTTTTTCGTTGTCCGTTGATCGTAGCAAAAATGCGTAATATTGTCAACACGCAATCCTATACTTGCCTTTTGAGTTAATTTGCTTTAAAATATTAAGCAGATCAGGTTATAAGGATGTGACAATTTGTTCTCAATTGAAGAGATTTCCGATATGTTAGACGAGGCGGCTGCGCAGCTGCCTTCAGAGGTGTTCGATAAGCTCAACGGCGGGGTGTCTTTGTTGCCGAACACGGTTCAAAATAACAATGACCCAGACGGCGGACTGTATACCCTTGGTGAATACCGTTATGACCAGATGGGCAGGTACATCTACATATATTACGGCTCAATTTGCGCCGTGTATCCATATATTACGGCAGATCACATGCGCCAGCGTTTAAAAGACTTGCTTGCGCATGAGCTTACGCATCATTTGGAGTCGCTTGCCGGGGAACGTGACCTCGAAATTCAGGACGCGATAGAGATGGACAAATACTTGCGAGACAAGGGCTTGCGTTAATACCCCCCCCCCGCTTCTATACATCAACTATTTAGCATAGATTTTATGTGATGACAATCCCACGCAGGGGAATCAAATCAGCGTTTCAACATATCCGCAGATATGTTATATTTATAAGGAGGAGTAATATGGACACGACTATGCCTGCCGCCGCGGGGACGCACATGTTGCCGCCGCTGCCATATCCTTACGATGCGCTTGAACCGTTGATCGACGCGGAAACCGTGCAGATACATCACGACAAGCATCACAAAAAATATGTTGACGACCTGAACAAAGCCGAACTGGCACTCGAAACCGCCAGGGCGCAGGGGGATTACAGCTTAGTAAAACACTGGGAAAAAGAGCTGGCCTTCAACGGATCCGGTCATATCCTGCACAGCGTATACTGGGCTATTATGACGACTCCTGATACCGGCGGAATGCCGGAGGAATATACAGCAAAGTACATTAGCTGGTATTTCGGCGGTTTTGACGCGTTTAAAGCACAATTTAAAGCCGCAGCCACCGCTGTGGAAGGATCGGGC
>WQVW01000156.1 GCA_009785655.1 Oscillospiraceae bacterium
TCGTGTCCTTTTTGATAAGATTTGCCGGTATCACAGGCTTGATCACGCACTCTATCACACTTTCGCGCAAGGCGTCTATGCCGATGTCCGGGCTATGCTGTGTCGATACCACAATCGCGGGGACACCAATCACATTTTTGTCCCTGTCATACTCAACGGTTACCTGGCTTTTCCCATCCGGCCGCAAGAAATTGAGCTCACCTGATTTTCTGACTTCTGCCAGTTTGCGTGCCAGGGCATGCGCCATTGAAATAGGTGCCGGCATAAGCTCCGGCGTTTCATCACATGCGAAGCCGAACATCATCCCTTGATCTCCCGCACCCGCGTCCCCGGAATCGTCATAGGCACTGTCCACACCCATGGCGATATCTGCCGATTGTTCATCAATCGCCGTCATCACGGCCGACCCTTTATGGTCGAACCCAAATTCCGGCTGAATATACCCTATATCTCTGATGGTATTACGTACCGCCTTAGGAATATCAACATAACATCTTGTCGATATTTCCCCCATGACAAGAACCATACCGGTCGTTACAATCGTTTCACAGGCAACCCTGGCTGATTTGTCTCCTTCCAGAATTGCGTCCAACACTGCGTCTGATATCTGGTCGCAAACCTTGTCGGGGTGCCCCTCCGTGACTGACTCCGACGTGAATATCCTGTTTGACATGTTTTTCCCCTTAGCACTTAAATTTTATATCTTAACGCGCCGTCAGCGGCACATATGCTTCGTCCAGGCCGATCGCTTTATACGCCGGGCGCATGATTCTGCCGCCATTGAACACTTCTTCCAAACGATGCGCACACCAGCCAGCCATTCTTGCGATGGCAAAAAGCGGCGTATACAGATCCTGCGGAATCCCCAGCATTTTGTATACAAGCCCGGAGTACATGTCCACATTCGCGCACAATGTTTTCGTGAACCCCCGCTCTCGACTGAACACTTGCGGTGTGAGCTTCTCCACTGTTTCAAAAAGCTCAAACTCGTCCAGCATCCCTTTCTTTTCGGCCAGGGATTTCGCAAGGTCTTTCAGCATTACCGCCCGCGGGTCAGACGCGGTGTATACTGCGTGTCCCATACCGTATATCAGCCCGTCCCCGCTTGCGGCTTCTCGTCTGATAATCTTGGAGAGATAGGCTGACACTTCATCTTCGTCCTTCCAGTCTTTGACGTCTCTTTCGATATACGAAAACATGTCCATGACTTTTTCATTGGCCCCGCCGTGCCGGGGGCCTTTCAGTGACCCAATCGCCGCCGAAATGGCGGAATATATATCAGTACCTGACGATGTTAACACACGACAGGCAAACGCGGAGTTATTACCGCCCCCATGTTCCGCGTGCAGCACCATACACAAATCCAGCAGCCGCGCTTCTTCTTTGGTGAAGCTGCCGTCATGACGGACAGAATGCAAAAAGTTCTCCGCCATGGAAAGCCCCTCTTGCGGCCAGTGGAGATAAAGCCCTTCTTTTCCATGATAATGGCGCTTGGCCGCATAGGCATTCGCGGCAATCACAGGACACCAAGATAACAGATGCAGCGCCCTGTCCAGCTCCTTCGCCAAATCGTTTCCATCTGTCTCAGGATTATCCTCATATGTATACAGCGCCAGTACAGAGCTTGCCAGTTTGTTCATGATATTCACGCTTGGCGCCGCGAGAATCATGTCTTCGGTAAACCTGTCCGGCAACTCTCTGTATTTCTCCAATATGTTGTGAAATGCTTCAAGCGAATCTTTGTCCGGCAAACTGCCGAAAATAAGCAGATAGGCCGTCTCCTCAAACCCCGGGCGATCTTCGCTTAAAAATCCGTCTACAATATCAGCAACGTCTATGCCGCGATAATAGAGCTTCCCCTCCATATCGGTCTTCTCACCATCGCGCATATAGTATCCTTGAATACTGCCTATCCTTGTAACGCCCGCCATCACACCGGTGCCGTCTTTATTTCGGAGGCCGTGTTTGACGTCATTTTTATCATAGAAAGATTTTTCAATGGTAATTGAGCTCCCAAGCTCACGCGTCCTGCTGGTAATAAACGCTTTACAATCTTCTTTGCTTATTTCCGCCATTGTACGGCACCCCTTTATTTATCAAACTTAAATTACGCAATATATTACAACAAATCTCATCATATGTCAAATCAGCCACTGGTTTCAACAATCATTTTTATCGATCAAATTTTCATTTTCAGGGAATATTTTCAAAATTCAAGCAAAAAATAATCTCGTATCCGTCTGAGCCAGGATGCATAATTCATTTACATTTTTAAATACGGAGGGATTTTATAACATGACCATCTTCAAAAAAACAACGGTGCGCGCTGGTATCATGGCACTCTTTATCACTGCCGCCGGCGGATTCCTCAGTCTTGCTGCGCTGGCTGAAAGCCCATCCGGCACCTCTTCAAACTTACCGCCGATTGCGGAAAACCTTGAATTCTCCACCTTCCGTGACGTGCCGATTAACGAGCCATTCTCCGCCGCCGACCCGGAGGGCGATGCTGTGACGTTTGAGATCGTCACGCATCCCAGAAGAGGTACTGTCTCGACCTTTGGCGACGGCACGTTCATATACACGCCGAGAGAACGGTTCCGCGGCCGGGACAGCTTCGGCTACGTCGCGGTGGACGCTTACGGCAATGTCTCCGCAGAGGCAACTGTCAGGATCAATGTGAAAAGGCAGTCCGGCCGGACAAATTACGTCGACATGGACGGTCACCGCGCGGCTTTCGCGGCACTTGTATTGGCCGAAAACAGGGTGTTCACCGGCGAAACATTGGGCGACAGGCAATTCTTCAGGCCAGACAAAACCGTCTCCAGAGGCGAGTTTCTGTCAATGGCACTGAAGACCGCCGGTGTTGAGCCTCTATCAGGCGTCACGCGGACAGGATTCTACGATGATGACAGCATTCCGCTATGGATAAAACCCTATGTTTCAACCGCCTTGATGAACGGCGTGATCACCGGGTACAGGAATCCAAACGGCCGAATCGTCTTCTCCCCAGACTCACCGATCACTTTCTCAGAAGCGGCGGTCATCCTCAACAATCTGCTGGATATCACCGATGTCGCAATCCCCACCGCCGCGAGCGTTGATCCGTATATTCCGGCTTGGGCGTACACGGCATCCCGCAATCTCTCCGCCACGCGAATCATCGCGGGCGGGATCTCCGGCATTCACAGCGACCACGTCACCCGTGCAGATGCGGCAGTTATGCTGCTAAACTCGCGCAATCTGCTAGAAGGCAGGGACGACGGCGCACCCCTGCTTGGCTGGGCGAGGTGATGCAAAAAGCTGCCCTGCGGAGTTTGAAATCCCGCCGGGCAGCTTTTGGGGTCTGAGTAAAGTTTAATCCGTGTTGATAAGCACCGCTCTCGCTTGGCTGTCCCAATCGACATCGAATCCTAAAGCCTCACCGAGGTCGCGTAACATGAAGAAGTTATTTCCATCAATGTGATATGCTCGTAGATTTATCGGTTCACCGTCAAGATAAACCGCCGCCTGTGTGGGTGTTGCCGCCACGGAGCCTGCAGCCGCACCCGCCATTTCGCCTCCAACCGGGGTATATGGCGTCCGGGTTTGCAGCAGAATAGCACTGTTCGCCGCGTCCCATTCCACGTTAAACTGTGCGGATGTGCCGTTTAATACGTACGCAATGTCGCGGAGGCGGAAAAAGTTGCTGCCGTCGATGTGATACGCCTGAAACGCGACGTTTTGGCCGTTAACCAGCACCGGTGCTTGTGTCGGCGCAGCGGTCACTGGTGCGAGGCTGGATGGCTGGTATCCCGGCAAAGGCGCGTTCCTATTCGCGTCATTTTGCCAATAAAGCAGCTGCCATGTGTCGCCGAATGGCCGAATGATAGCCGTGTTAAAGTGCTGGCGCTGGTCTGTGAGTTCACCTTCATTAAATTCGCGTATTTCTATTTCAATTCCAGCCGAAAATGTACCATTGCCGTTGTCATAAAAGTCTATAATATTTAGTTCTCTTTCAATCCCTGGCCCACCGTTGACCGAAACATGATAATATCTGCCGTTTCTAAACTCGATGGCTCGCCACTCGCCGAGGTAAATATCCCGGTGCTGAATATCGGTAATGCCGAAAAACCTTAACAGCAAAGACTCGATATAATTTGCAGTGACAAAGTCAAAGTGCATGCCTCCCCTATCTTCCCTAATTACCGTGCCATGATTTGGAGGATTGCCAGCCCAAAGCCCGCGTCGCACTTCCGTAAATACAACAAATGATAATGCAGCATCAGTGCTTTGAGTACTATCTGTTACATCGTAGTCGGCTAGCCAAACGTTGTCATAGTTATCACCTGCAAAAAAAGAGAAAAACGCATTAAGTGCTTGCCTTTGCGCATTTGTCAAATCCA
>WQVW01000157.1 GCA_009785655.1 Oscillospiraceae bacterium
GTCGCACCTGCGGTGTTTGTTCGCAGTGCTTCACGGATCTTCGCATCCGTTTCCATATCTAAGCTCGACATGGAGTCATCAAACACCATGATCGGGCAGTCCATCATCAGCGTCCGGGCGATGGCGATCCTTTGTTTCTGCCCGCCGGACAGCGTGACGCCGCGCTCACCCACGATCGTGTCATAGCCCTTTGAGAATGACATAATACTGTCATCCACCGCTGCGATTTCGGCCTTTTCCCGCACTTTTTGCAGATTTTTGCCCTTGGCAGCGATGTCGATATTCTCAAAAATCGTCTTCGAGTATAAGAACGGCTCCTGCAAAACCAAACCAATATGACTCCGCAGATATGGCTTGTCGATTTTTCTGATATCCACGCCGCCGACGAGAATTTCGCCGCAGTCTTCCGGTAGATCGTACAACCGGTTCAGCAAATATGTAATCGTAGATTTCCCAGCCCCGGTTGCACCCAGGATACCGAACACGCTGCCATGCTTTATCGTGAAGCTGACATCTTTCAACACAGGCTCCGCCCCGTAGGTGAATGTGACGTTTTTGAATTCTATATCACGATCCAGCGGCGGGCAGATTGCATCAGGCTCCGGCTCTTCTGCCGGGGCATCCAGGATTTCTTTTATCCGTTTGAGCGATACGCTGGTCTGCGACATGTCGGAAAGGATTCTGCCCAGAGCGCGGATGGGCCACATAATTGTCAGCGTATAGCTTAAAAATACAAGCAAGTCACCAATGCTGATAGCCCCTGATGAGGCGAGGATAGATCCGTAAACCAACACCGCCAATGACTGCATGGTGGATACAATATCGCCCACGCCCCAAAACATGCCGAACGTGGTGCCGAGTTTTAGCCACTTGTTGGTGAACGCCACATTTTTCTCGTTGAACGTATCTGTCTCATATCGCTCCCGCCCGAAGGCCCGCACAACGCGCACGCCGGTGAGATTTTCCTGAACCTTGACCATCAGTTCACCCTCGGCCTCGTCGCATTTGTGGAATTCTTTGGCGATGCGTATCGAGAAATAGATTGTATAGGACAGGATTACCGGCAGGAACGCTGCGGATACAAGCGCAACCCGCACGTTGATTGAGAACATGATGATCAGCGCAGTGATGATTAAAATCCCGATCCGCAACACCTCGATCAGCTGTTGCAGCAGAAATCTGCGCGTTGTCTCCACGTCAGAGGTGCAACGCTGGATGATGTCACCGGTCAGGTTTTTTGTGTGCCATTCAAACGGCAGATTCTGTGTGTGTTTGTACAGCTTGTCACGCAGATTGCGAATCGTCCGTTCGGCGCATTTGGCCATATTTACGCGTGAGAAATAGTTGAATATCCCGGCGATGATCGCACTGATTGCCACGAATACGGCACACAAAATCAGCGCGTTTGTGATAATTCCACGCGCCAAAATAAAATCATACATTCGCATCAACGGCCCCGGCAGACTCGCCTCCGTCCCGCCGATGACGGCGTCGATTGTAAAGCCGACAATCAGCGGGGTTAAGAACCCCATCAGCGATGCTAATGCGGAGGCGATCACCGATATCAGAAAAAACCGCTTGTTACCGCGGGCGAATTGCATCATCATTTTAGGAATTGTTTCCATAACTCCCTCCTATTTCCCATGATATTTTATCACAATTGGGGGCGGTGCGCAAGTGGGGGGAATAGAGCTGTAGGGGACGGCGTCCTCGACGTCCCGCTGTACGATTATCGCCAACCAACCGGGGCATCGAGGACGCCGCCCCCTACAAGAGATGGGAGATTCTCCTCATCCCCAAAAGTTTCTTCAAAAAACCCACCCACACCCCCTGCGTATTAAATCCCCCTGTTGGGGAAATACTGTAGTTCACGAAGTCAGTATTTCCACTGAAACAGGAGGATTCGCTTTATGTCGGGTAAGGTCGAAATATGCGGCGTTAACACGGCAAAGCTCAAGGTACTGAAAAACGATGAGACAACTGAGCTTTTAAAAAAAAGCAAAACAGGAGACATGAAAGCGCGCGAAGAGTTGATCGCCGGCAATCTGCGGCTTGTGCTGTCGGTGATACAAAAGTTTGTCAGCCGGGGCGAAAATGTGGACGATTTGTTCCAAGTTGGCTGTATCGGCCTGATGAAGGCGATAGACAACTTTGATATAACCATGAACGTGCGATTTTCAACGTATGGAGTGCCGATGATCATCGGAGAGATTAGAAGATATTTGCGCGATAACAGTTCAATCAGGGTATCCCGCAGTATGCGCGACATGGCGTATAAGGCGTTGCAGATGAAAGAAAAGATAATCAATGAGACGCAGAAAGAACCGACGATGGACGCGCTTGCCGCCGCCCTTGGCGTCCGGCGGGAAGAAGTGGTGTTCGCCTTGGACTCAATATCAGATCCCGTGTCGTTGTATGAGCCGCTGTATACTGATGGCGGGGAGAGCATTATGATTGTCGATCAGGTATCAGACACACGCAACACAGACGAAAATTGGCTGGAGCAAATCGCCTTAACAGACGCGATTGAACGCTTGGGCTCCCGGGAAAAGCACATCCTTGCACTTAGATTCTTCTTCGGCAAAACGCAGATGGAAGTGGCCAGCGAGGTAGGTATAAGCCAGGCGCAGGTATCCAGACTGGAAAAAAACGCAATCAGCCAGATAAAGAAGCAGTTGTAAATTAAAATGCAGAAATCGGCTCTGAAACAGAGCCGATTTCTGTTGCGGCAAATTGCGGTGCGGAAATGCTTATATTATGGTATCGACCTAAATGCTGCTTTTGGCAGGTTATGCACCATTACCGGTTTCATCTGAATTGCCATCATTGAAACTATCCGGCAGCGGTTCATATTTTTTACCTTTGAAATAGTCACTGGCAATTTTTGCAGAGACTCCACTTAAAATCAATACTGCAATGATGTTAGGCAGTGCCATAAATGCGTTCATGATATCGGCAATCGCCCATATCAGCGCAACGCCGCCCATTGTGCCAAAAACTGTAGCAGGAAGGATCAGGAATCTGTAGATAATTCTTAGCTTCACGCCCCACTTTGAACCCAGCAAATACTCGAAGCACTTTTCGCCCACATATGCCCAACCTATTACAGTTGTGAAGCCGAAGGTGGCCATCAGAGCCGCCATCAGCCAACCGCCGAAATGTGCACCGAAGAAGGAATTTTGATAAGATTGTATAACCAACGGAGCGCCGGTCACATTCGCAGTATTAAACCCTGGGGTTATATAAGAGAGGTCAACCTGCGTAAGTATTACCAGTGCGATAAGTGTACACATAACATGAGTGTCCAAGAAAACTTCAAAAGAGCCCCACATGGATGTTTTAACAGGATGGTTTGATTTCGCGGCAGAATATGCTATCGCGCCGGAACCCAAGCCTGCCTCGTTTGAAAAGATACCTCGTTGAAGACCAAGACGAACAGCGTACATAACAGCAACACCGGCAACGCCGCCTGTGAGGCTTGCACTGCTGAAAGCACCCCGAAATATAAGGCCGAAAGCATAAGGAACATCTGTGATGCTCGAAAAGATGATGAGGATAGATGTAACGATAGCGGTTAAAGCCAAAAATGGTATAACTTTGTCAACCACTTTTGCGATACTCTTGATGCCGCCTATTATTACAAGTCCAATTAAAATTGCCGCAATGACGCCAATGACTACTCGATTTGCACCTGGAAAAACATGCACTATCGCGCCTGCTGCGGAGTTAGCCTGTACCATATTGCCGATTCCAAAAGCACCCAAAGCGCCAAAAAAGGCAAATATAATCGCAAGAAATTTGCCGAGCCGTTTTGCCTTCATACCTTTTTCCATATAGGCAAATGGGCCGGACAGCACCTCGCCCTTGGCGTTTGTGCCCCTGAAGTGGCAGGCTAGGATAACCTCGTTAAACTTTGTTGCAATGCCGAAAAAGCCTACTATCCACATCCAAAATACGGCACCGGGACCGCCCCATGCGATAGCCGTAGCTGTTCCGGCAAGGGTTCCAACGCCCATTGTAGCGGAAAACGATGTCATTAAAGCTTGCCAAGCACTGATATCCCCCTTTCCAACTATAGGGTTTTTCTTGTTCTGCGGTTTTCTGAACATGTCTATGATTGTGTTGTCCATGTAGTGAAAGAATTTCGTGACCTGATAGCCTTTTAAACGGATTGTGAGAATTAATCCCCCGATAAGAAGTATTCCCCACGCAACGGGACCCCAGACCCAGTCTTGAATGCTTCGAATAAACTGTGTTACAGCTTCCACAAATTTGACTCCAATCTAATAAATTTTTCTGATTGTACTACATTATTTCGGAAACATCAAGCTAAAAATTCTTCAATTTTCGACA
>WQVW01000158.1 GCA_009785655.1 Oscillospiraceae bacterium
AATCTGTTAAGAAAATGGAGAAAGACGAACAAAACGGCCGCCCGCCTGCATCTGTGGCGCAAACAATATTGAAACTATGTGCGCGAAAAAATCCACCCGTACAGAAGATTGTGGGCATTGATTATAAGCTGCTTGTCTTCTTGCGCAGGCTGATGCCTGAAAGACTGATGGCGTTTATTTTGCGAACAATGTATCTAAATAATTGACTTAGTTAGCGTCTGAAAAAGCCCCGGGGATTGCGCTTACATTCCCCGGAGCTTTTTTATCGTGCCTTTATACGCCCATCTTTCTAAACCGCTCATAACGTTTCTCTGTCAATTCCTCCGATGACAGGCTGGCTGCTTTTTTGTACCACTCACCAATCTCCATCGACAGGTTATCAAACATTTTTATAGGGTCTTTGCTGTTTTCCGGGACGATTCGTTCAATCACACCCAGATCTTGTACGTTCTTTGCAGTCAATTTCAAATTCTGCGCCGCTTCGGCGGCTTTCTCCGGGTCGCGCCACAGGATATTGGCACATCCTTCCGGTGAAATGACTGAGTAGACAGCATTTTCAAGCATCCACACTTCATCGGCAACAGCCAACGCCAGCGCGCCCCCGCTGCCACCTTCGCCTATCAATATCGACAGCACCGGTGTTTTCAGTGCCATCATCTCTGCCAGATTTTCAGCAATCGCGTGACCTTGTCCGCGCTCTTCCGCACCTATGCCGCAGAATGCGCCGGAGGTATCAACGATACAAACCACTGGGCGTCCGAACTTCT
Organism: Oscillospiraceae bacterium; assembly: GCA_009785655.1. Classification (GTDB taxonomy): domain Bacteria; phylum Bacillota; class Clostridia; order Oscillospirales; family Oscillospiraceae; genus WRMH01. Next base: position 768 of record WQVW01000158.1, read on the forward strand.
CCGCCTGTTTCATCAGACGCAACGCTTTTCTGTATCCTTCAGGATTCGGTGTGCCGAAATTCCGCTTTATCCTGCTTTTAGTATCCCGGCCTTTCTCTGTCGCCAGAACCGTTACTGGGGTGTCCCCCAGATACGCAACACCGCCAATCACAGCGGGATCATCGGCAAAGCGGCGGTCGCCGTGCAGTTCTATAAAATTCTGGAAAAGTCCGTTAATAAAGTCAAGACCCGTCAGACGGTCTTTCGCCCGCGCCCCTAGGACATACTCATACGCCGTCTTCATCCGAACCCCTCCTTTTATGTATCGCCAACAGCGACGATATGATGTTTTTTTGCTCTGCGCGCGGGGTGATCATATCCACAAATCCATGCTCTAATAATATCTCCGCCTTCTGGAATCCGGGCGGCAGCTTTTTGCGCACGGTCTGTTCCACCACTCTGGCACCAGCGAATCCGATAATCGCACCGGGCTCTGCCATCAATATATCGCCTTGCATGGCAAAGCTCGCGGTCACGCCGCCGGTTGTTGGGTCGGTTAACAGCGTCAGATAGAAATTCCCGGCATTGCTGTGACGTTTGACGGCACCGCTTGTTTTCGCCATCTGCATCAACGACACAATCCCCTCCTGCATCCTCGCGCCGCCGGATACGGTACAGCCTATGACTGGCAGGGCATGTGCTTCCGCGTATTCAAAGAGTCTCGTGATCTTCTCCCCCACTGCGGCACCCATACTGCCCATCATAAAATATGGTTCCATCACAAACATCGCGCACGACTTTCCATCGATCTCTGCCACACCGCAGACAACGGCCTCCGGTTCACGCGCTGTTTTTTTCATTTGCTCCAGCTTATCGGCATATCCGGGGAATCCGATGGGATCCTTGCTCTCAATCTCTGCAAACAGCTCTGTAAAGCTGTCCTTATCGGTCAGATACCCGATTCTTTGCCGTGCAGTTAAGCGGAAACAGTACCCGCAATTGCTGCAAACGTGCAGATTTTCCCACAACTCCGCGATTGGGTTTGCGTTCCCGCAACTGGGGCAGTTTTGAGTCATCTCCACATCGCTCTCGACGCGTTTGGACGGTCTTCCGCCCTTCTCCAGCTCGTTCTTCGGTTTTCTAAACATCGGATTAAACGGCATTATTTCTCACCACGCATTTCAAGAAAGTTCGTATAATATTCTCCACTGCAGAACATTTCGTCGGAGACGAATTCTATCTGTTCGTCAACATTATTCGGCACGCCGTCAATCACCAGCTCGCACAATGCGGCGTGTATTTTGCGGATTGCCTCTTCACGTGTGGATGCGTGAACCATCAATTTCCCTAACAGCGAGTCGTAATACGGCGGCACTGCGTAACCTGTATACAGCAGCGTATCAAACCGCACCCTCGGGCCGCCTGGTACATGCAGGAATTTAACAACACCCGTCGCTTTCGCGTTTATCCTGCATTCAATTGAACTGCCTGTGAGCTCAATATCCTCTTGCGTGAAATCAAACGGTACACCGGCGGCAATTCTGATCTGCCACTTTACGATGTCGATGCCGGTGACTTTTTCCGTCACACCGTGTTCGACCTGCAGGCGGACATTCATTTCCATAAAATAGAAGTTTCCATCGGTATCAAGCAAGAATTCAACAGTTCCTGCATTGACATAGTTGACAGCTTTCGCGGCCAATCTGGTGGCTTCATACAATCTCTCGCGCAGTTCAGGATCCACTGCGGGCGACGGTGTTTCTTCAATCAACTTTTGATTGTTCCGCTGTACGGAACACTCACGCTCACCAAGGCACAGCGCGGTGCCTTTTTCGTCCACAAGCAACTGAACCTCTATGTGCTTTGCCGGATAAATCCGTTTTTCAATGTATAACGCACCATCACCAAACGCCTCTTGCGCTTCACGCGATGCCGTTAGGAATGCGTTTTCTATTTCATCTGCGGCCGATATCAGGCGAATGCCTTTACCACCGCCGCCGGCACGGGCTTTGATCATCAGCGGATACCCTATTTTATCTGCGGCTTTCACCGCTTCCTCAACGCTCTCCAGAATGTCTGTCCCCGGGATGATCGGTACACCTGCGTCCCCCATGATCCGACGGGCCACGTCTTTGTCACCCATCTTCGATATGGTATCCGCCAGGGGACCTATGAATGTGATTTTATGTTCCTCACACAGTCCGGCGAGTCTGATATTCTCTGACAAGAATCCATAACCGGGATGTATTGCCTCCGCACCCGTCATAATGGCGGCACTGACTATACGCTCAGCATTCAGATAACTCTCGCTCGGCGTTGGGCCGCCGATGCATACGCTTTCGTCGGCAAGCTTCACGTGCATTGAATCTCTATCAGCCTCTGAATACACAGCGACTGTATCTATCCCCATCTCATTACATGCACGGATGATCCGTATCGCTATTTCGCCCCTGTTGGCAATCAATATTTTTGAAAACATTTCGTCACTCCTTTCTACCTTTTTTGAAAAAAAGGTAGAGCCAAAAAACTTTGCGACGCTTTGCGGCGTTTCCACGCTCGGCATTGCTTGAATGAAACACAGCACAGCGCAATAAAGTACTTTTGGTTACTTCACTATCGCAAACGAGAAATCTGCTTTCAGGCAGAGATTTCCGCCGACGCTTAATGTCCCCGATGCAAAATAGAAAGGCGGCTTCGACTTTGTCAGTACGCACTCCGTCTCAATCACATCGCCCGGTTTTACGGGGGACTTGAACCGCGCGGAGGTAATGCCGGTAAAATACGGCGTTGCCCCGGCTGCAATCTCCCCCTCTAACAACACACAGGCAGATTGTCCCAGTATTTCGCATAATATCACACCCGGCACCACCGGGTTGCCGGGAAAATGCCCGTCCAAAAACCATTCGTCCCCGCGCACCGTGTACTTGCCGTGAGCCTTACCGTCTCTAAGCTCTACCTCGTCAATTAAAAGCATACTATCCCGGTGCGGCAGGATTGACATTATCGCTTCTCTGTCCATCAAACGCCTCGCTTTATGTCTTACTTGTTGTCAATACGGAAGAGTATCTGACCATACTCTACAGCATCTTTGTTCGCGACGCAGATTTCTGTGATCACACCGTCATGCTCTGCCGTGATTTCGTTCATCATCTTCATTGCTTCGATGATGCACAACACGTCACCGGCGGTGACCTTGTCCCCTACAGACACGTACGGATCTTTGTCCGTGCCGGGTGACGAATAAAATACGCCGACCATCGGTGAATTGACAGCCACACCGGCAGCGGCTGAAGTCTCTTGCAGCACTGCGGTCGATTCTGACATGGCCGTAGGCATCGCTGTGGTATCGCTTACCACCACGCCGCCTACTGCTGGCCTCTCCATTTTCACATGATCCGCTGTATACTCAAGTGCCGTCAGACCTGTTTCTTTCATAATCAGCGCAAGCTGTCTGACTCTCTCGACTTTCTTGTCTTCGTTGACATCATAGTTAGTCTTGTATATTGCTTTCTCTTCCATTGTTTTGACCTCCTTATTTTGCAAACGCCACGCAAGCGTTATGCCCTCCGAATCCGAACGAAACCGATATCGCCAGATCCGGCGT
>WQVW01000159.1 GCA_009785655.1 Oscillospiraceae bacterium
GGGGTGGCGGCGCAGCCGACGGGGTGGTTTCATTCACGTACCGGGTGTTTTGCCCCGCGTTCGGGGGCGACATAAAAAATAACGGGCGGCCAATGGCCGCCCCTATTCGGTTTACTCATTAGACTTCGCGTCCGTTATACGTTCCGCATGCGTTACAACGCCGATGCGGCAGCCGCAACTCTCCGCATGAACACTTTGCAAGCCCCGGGGCTTCAAGCTTCCAGTGTGAGGAGCGTCTTTTATCTCTTCTTGCTTTCGATACTTTACTCTTTGGAACCGCCACTTTAGAACACCTCCTCATCGTTATCCAGCAGCTGCTGTAAGGCAGCAAATCTGGGATCTACCTCTGTTTTGCATTCGCATGGCCCTTTATTCAGATCTGCGCCGCATTTTTCGCAGAGTCCGGCACAATCAGGGCTGCATAAAAGCGTATCTTCCATGTCCAATACAAACTCGGTAATGATTATCTCATCGGCATCAACCATATCGCCTTGGAGCAGATAACCCTCATGGTTTTCCCCATCCTCGCCGCCTTTGGTGATATACGCCGAAATAAGCTTATGCACAGGCAGTGAAAATTCAGTCAAGCACCTGGCACATACGCAGATGCAAACAGCGTCCACTTCCGCTGAAAACGTTAATACCCCAGCATTGTTGGCCACCTGTCCAACTGCATGGGCAGGTTTTTCCACGTGAACAATAGATCCGCCCACAGCATCTGACAAGTCAGGCTCATAATCAAACCTCACCCGACCGCCGGGAATATTAATTATCTCTCGAAGATCAATCAGCATGAATAATGTCCTCCATGCATTCGCTAAAATATTATAAGTTATATTATTACTATTGTCAAATACTTTTTTGTAATATACAATCTACCTATGAAAGAATTTACAATAGGACGCAATGATGCCGGACAGCGGCTTGACCGGTTCGTCACCAAAACCGTGCCGGGGCTGCCCGGTTCCCTTGTGCAGAAATATATCCGGATCAAGCGCATCAAAGTCGGCGGGCGCGGCGCAAAGCGTGAATACAAGCTTGTACTGGGCGACGTCGTTTCGATGTATATCAACGACGAGTTCTTTGATTCCGCAGGTGCAGAATCGCTTCCAACGACAGCCCCCGCGCTCGATATCGTCTACGAAGATGACAACATTCTGCTGATTAACAAACCGGCGGGCATTGAATGTCAGGATACGTTGACGCCAATGCTCCGTGCCTATCTGCGCACGACTGGACAATGGCATCCCGAGGTGGAAAACGCGTTCGCCCCGGCACTGTGCAACCGGATTGACCGCAACACGTCCGGCATGGTAATTGCCGCGAAAAACGCCGAAGCACTGCGAATCATCAGCGAGAAGATCAAGCGGCGTGAAATAGACAAGTTTTATCTGGCGGTCGTCCACGGCACACCTTCCCCGCCGTCTGCGCGGCTTGAGGGATTTATTTTCAAAGATGCGAAAAAGAATCAAGTATACGTGAGCGAAACCAGCCGCCCCGGGTCTAAATCCGCTGTCATGGAATATCGGACGATCGCGTCTGTCGATCAACTGTCTCTGGTGGAATGTGCGCTGATCACCGGACGTACGCACCAGATTCGCGCACAGATGGCACATGCCGGACATCCGCTGCTGGGCGACGGCAAATACGGCAGTGAACGCCTAAACAAATTATACGGCGAACGGAAGCAGGCACTCTGTTCGTATAAACTTGTTTTTTCATTCAAAACCGATGCCGGCATACTGCAATATTTAGATAAGCAAATGTTTCAGATACGGGATGTGGCGTTCGTCAAGAAATATTTCGGTTCCTGAACGCATCGTGTAGGGGACAACCTCCCCGGCGTCCCGCAGTTGAATTTATCGCCACCCCCGTGACCGCGCACAAACCACCCCACCCCTCTATGGGAGGGGAATTTTAGCGCACTAACCCTATTCCCCTTTCGCGGAGAGGTGGCAGCGAAGCCGACGGGTCGGTTCCCCCCGCCGCAACATTTACAAAAATCTATATTGACATTTCCCACCAAAGACTATATATTATTCTTCTACAAATTCGGTTTAGATGAGGAGGGTGATAAATGCCCAAAGAGTTGATTCGCTTGTCGGATTGTTCGATGGCGTTTGACGGTGAGGTTGTTTTAAACAACTTGAATCTCTATATTAATGATAAAGAATTCCTCACACTATTGGGTCCAAGCGGGTGTGGTAAAACCACAACGCTTAGGATTATTGGCGGTTTCCAGAGACAGACTTCTGGGGACGTCTTTTTCGATGGTGTGAGGATTAATGACGTTCCGCCGCATAAACGGATGGTCAACACCGTCTTTCAAAAATATGCGTTGTTTACGCATCTTAACGTCTTTGAAAACGTGGCTTTCGGTCTGCGATTAAAACGTGAAGATGGCAAAAAGCTCACGAAAAGTGACATTGCTTCCCGTGTTTCGGAAATGTTGGATATCGTGAGTCTAAGTGGGTTTGAAAAGCGCGATGTGGCGTCCCTATCCGGCGGACAGCAGCAGCGTGTGGCGATCGCCCGTGCGCTGGTCAATCAGCCGAAAGTGCTGTTGTTGGATGAACCGCTGGGTGCCTTGGATATGCGGCTGCGCAAGGACATGCAAAATGAGCTCAAGCGCATTCAACAGACGACCGGAATCACATTCGTGTACGTCACGCATGACCAGGAAGAGGCGTTGGCGATGTCTGATACCGTTGTCGTGATGGAAAAAGGCGTCATACAGCAAATCGGCACGCCGGAAGATATTTATAATGAACCGAAGAACGCCTTCGTCGCGGATTTCATTGGTGAGAGTAACATCGTAGACGGGTGTATGCATTCCGACGGTGTGGTTGAAATCTTCGGTCGTAAATTCGCGTGTCTGGATAAAGGTTTTGCACCGATGGAGCATGTCGATGTGGTCATCCGTCCGGAGGATGTGGATATTGTCGATGTGAAAGACGGCATGTTGACAGGTACGGTTACAAACATCACGTTCAAAGGCATGTTGTATGATATCATTGTGGATTTCAAGGGCTTCAAGTGGCTGATCCAAACGACGGATTTGTCGCCGGTTGGTTCAAAGATCGGCATAAAGATTGATCCGGACGGGATTCATATCATGAAGAAGAGCGAGTTCTCCGGCGTGTTCGGCGATTACAGTTCATACAGTGCCGAGTATGACGATATCAGCGATGTGGAGTATGAGCCTGACGGGTCAGACTCGGAGGCGGCGGCGTATGAAACCTAAACACTTCACCATTCCGTACATCGGGTGGATGGCTGTTTTCGTCGTCGCACCGATTGTACTGATATTTGTTTACGCGTTTACCACCGCCTCCGGAGAGCTAACGCTGGCGAACTTTGCCAGAATCGCCGGCTTTGCATCGGTATTTGTCAATTCATTCCGGCTGGCACTGATCGCCACGTTGATCTGCATCATTATCGGCTACCCGGTGGCGTACATCTTGTCGAAAGAGAAAATGCGCATCCAACGGCTGATTGTTATGCTGATCATGCTGCCGCTGTGGATGAACTTTCTGCTGCGCACCTATGCATGGATGTCGATCTTGGAGAACACGGGGCTTTTAAACCGCTTTCTCGCGTTTGTGGGATTGCCGATGCTGCGGATCATCAACACACAGGTGGCGGTGGTGATCGGCATGGTATATAATTTCCTGCCATTCATGATACTGCCGATTTACTCGGTGATTATGAAAATCGACAAAAGCCTGCTGGAAGCGGCGCGGGACTTGGGTGCGCCACCGCTGTCAGTGTTCTCTAAAGTGGTCTTCCCGCTGAGTTTGCCGGGCGTCTTGTCCGGCATGACGATGGTGTTTGTCCCGGCTGTTTCAACGTTTGTCATCACACAGCTGTTGGGCGGCGGGATGGTCATTCTGCTGGGTGACTTGATTGAGATGCAGTTCCTTGGTGCGGCGTTTAATCCGCATGTGGGTTCTGCCGTGGCACTGGTGATGATGTTTATTGTCATCGTATTCATGTACGTGATGAACAAGTTCGGCGGCGGCGAAGGAAGGACGGTGGGGTTATGAACAAAAAACCGGGATTTTTCGGGCGATTCTACATTGCTTTCATCCTGTTCTTTCTCTACGCGCCGATTTTTGTGCTGATCGTCTTCTCATTCAACAGCACCCGAAGCCGCACGGTGTGGAGCGGATTCAGCCTGGATTGGTACAGGCAGTTGTTCAATAATACCGCGATACTGGATGCGTTTTATACCACCATCGTGGTTGCCCTGATAGCGGCAATCATCGCGACGGTTGCCGGGACGTTCGCCGCTGTCGGGTTCCATCATATGCGCCGGAAATTCCGCAC
>WQVW01000160.1 GCA_009785655.1 Oscillospiraceae bacterium
TCCGCCTCCCTATTTCTTCAACTTCGGGTCAAATGCATCACGCAGTCCGTCGCCCAACAAGTTGAACGCCATCACCGTCAGCATGATGAACAGCCCAGGGAATATCGTCAACCATGGCGCACTGCGTATGGTTTCCCTACCCACTGAAACCAGTTGCCCCCATTCAGGATTCGGTATCGGAATACCAAAGCCCAGGAAGGACAGGCCGGCAGATATGAGGATCGCCATACCCAAACTGGCTGTGAATGTTATCATGATCGGTGCCAGTCCGTTCGGCAGCACCTGTGTGTACAAGATTCTAAAGTTGGACAGCCCAATCGCTTTTGCCGCTTCCACAAATTCACTGCCTTTTAATGTGAGTACCGATGCCCTCGATATCCGTACAAACACAGGCACTGCCGATACGCCGATCGCAATGATCAAGTTCGGCACAGAGCGTCCCAGCGTGGTAATGATGACCATACCCAGCAGTATCCCGGGGATTGATGCCAGTGAGTCTGAGAATCTCATCACTACCTCATCGGCGACACTGCCTTCATAAAAGGCAGAGATCGACCCCAGGAAAACACCTATCAGTGCCGCAACCGATGTCGCGCCTAAACCGATCGGCAACGAGAATCTGGTCGCATAAATCACGCGTATGAACAGGTTGCGACCCATATTATCCGTTCCGAACGGGAACTGCAAGCTCGGCGATGAAAATCTGTATTGCATATTCGCCGCAGTCACTGACTCAAACGGTATGAATTGCGAGACGATGAAGAGTATGACCATGATGCCCAGGATGACCATCCCAGCCATCGCACCCGGATTCCGCAGCAAATGGCGGAACGCTTCACCGCCGCGGCTGCGTTTCCTGTGTTTTCGAAGCACCGATTCTCCGCTTGTGATGGTAACCGCTTCTTTTTGCACATCATCATCTGTCACGGTCGCAAAGGACACAAATGCCTCTGCAGGCGCGGCTTCCGTTTGCACGCTTTGTGTCGGCTGCGGAACTTCACTTGCCGCACGTGCGAGCGGTACGTTATCCTGCTCGTCAAGCCGAACGGCCGCAATTTCCGCATCATCAGCCAGTGCTGGTGTCGCAGCCGGTGTGGTGTCTTTTGCCTCTGCCACAGCCACAGTAGCCTTTTTCCTTCTCTTTTTAGAGCTGGCATACTGCGCCCGTATCCTCGGGTCAATAAACGCGTACGCCAGATCCACAAGCAGCAGTATCAAAACGTATAGGATTGTTGTCAGTATAACAACCCCAGTGGTGGTCGTCACGTCTCGCGCGGCCACGGCTTCAACGATTAAACGCCCGATGCCCGGCCATGCGAAAACCGCTTCAATGACAGCCGTGCCTGAAACAGCCAGGGCGATGCTGACACCGATGGTTGTGACAATCGGAATCAACGCGTTACCCAACGCATGTTTCCTGATAACGACTTTTTCAGGTACGCCTTTTGCACGTGCCGTCCGCAGATAATCCGCTTTCAGCACCTCAAGCATACTCGACCGGGTTTGTCTGGTACAGGCCGCCAACAGCGTCATTGAAGAAACTACAGCGGGCAATATCACACTTCGCAACCCGTGATTGAACCCAGCTGCGGGAAACCAAGGGAGCACATATGCGAAAAGCAGTATCATCAAAATGCCCAGCCAAAAGCCCGGCATTGACATTCCCATCATTGTAAACGCGGTAGTTATATTATCCGATATTTTTCCCGCGCGCCTGGCCGCGAATATTCCCAGCGGCAGCGCAATTGTCACGCCGATGATAACGGTGGCAAGTGCCAGAATCAGCGTGTTAGGCAGTCTGGTAATAAAATTCTCCCAAACGCTTATGCCGCTGTGGTCGCCCACGCCTAAGTCACCCCGAACCAAGCGGAGCATGTATCTGCCGTATCTAACTAATAGCGGGTCGTCAAGGCCCATGTCAGCCCTCAGCTCGGCTATCTCTTCTACGGACATGCCGTCCAGATCCCAACCCGACATGGCGTCCCCTGGGGCAAGATCCATCAAGGTAAACACCATGAACGACACGAGAACGATAACCGGAATAAGCAACAAGAGCCTTCTTAAAATGTAGCGAATCAAGGTTCTTCCTCCTAGATCACCGGAAAAAGATACCGCAAAATGAATGCGCGATACCATACGCACAGCAACCGGGGCAATGAATGCCCCAGTCACTGTGCAATCCGGTTATTATACAGCTATTTGTAACAGTTTCAGCTCTCGGCCGATTAAGGACGCAGGTTCTCCGGTGTGTAGTTCAGATCCCAGAACATGCCTCTGAGGCTGTAGCGGAATGTGTCTCCCCATAGGTGCATGCCGCCGATACCTTCAACATGGGCAATGCCCAGCACACCATGCCACAACGGCAGTGCCGTCAAGTCTTCCCAGAAGAATTCTTGTATGTCGTAAGCGATTTGTCTTTGTATTTCGACATCCGGCTCCGCAGCCAGTGCACGAATCAGCTCGTTGAGATGCGGGTTGTCTAGGTTCAGCCTGTTGTTACCAACATTCGGATAGAAAACACCAGTCATGGAGCCAACCGCAGATGGGCTGAAGCCAAGCGCAAAGAGAATCATCTGGTTCGTGGATTCTGGGTTGAAGATGGTTGCACTCACCAGGGACGGGATGTCCATGATATCAACAAAGATATCAATGCCAACCAAGCTCAGCTGATGCTGAATCATTTCCGCACCTCTGACTTGTCCTGCACCTGCTGTGATCATGGTGATTTGCTCACCGTTATATACGGACCGCTCCAGATATTCTCTGGCTAAATCTTGGTTGAATTCCCATGCTGGAATGTCGTTTCTGCGGTACGGTGTACGCAGACCCCACAGCGTACCATCCCACAGCGGAATGGCCCAGTTGCCGTTGGCAGCCATCGCTATATCAGGCAGATAAAGTGCGTGCGCCACCGCTCTTCTGAAATAGTGGCATCTCATAATTGCGTCACCTTGGGAGTTAAAGCCGAGCGGCACAGGGAATGCCAGCAAGTCTTCAATAACGTTGAAGTCAGGGTGAGTTGAAAGCCTGTCCAGATCATCGGCAAGCATTTCCATGCTGAGTTGCGCATCTCCGTTTTGCAGCATGACTGCACGGGCTGCCATTTCCGGAATCGCCCACATGGTTATGCTGCGTGTCGGTGCTGGGTCACCCCAGAAACCGTCAAAACGTTCTATAGTTATAAAGTCACCTGACGAAAAGTCAGTGATTTGGAAAGGCCCGGTGCCGATTGCTGCCCACATCGGGTCATCAGGATTTGCTTCAAAAGAGCTTTGGTTGAGAATCGGGGTCGCCCAGTGTGACACCATGAACAAAAAGTCAACGTCGGGGCTTTCCAAAACCATATCAACCGTATATCTGTCCACTGCTGTGATGGACTCAACCACACGCCATCTTGCAAACGCAGTGCCGGCGGGGTGTTCTCTGGCTACTTCAATAGTAAATACAACACAGTCAGCTGTGAACGGGTCACCGTTATGCCATGTGACACCTTGGCGCAGATTGAATCTGATATTTTGATAATCTTCAGTTTCCCAGCTCAATGCGAGGCCTGGTATGTATTCTCCTGGACCTCTGATCTCTACCAGTCTGTCATGAACCATCTCATAAATCCACGCAGTCGGCACTGTGCCGCCAGCGGGGAGGTTCGGGTTAACCACGGTTACGGTAGAACCGTCTTTGATCATGTCAATATGATCGGCAAGATTTGCGCCCGCTTCCGGACCTTCCGCTTCAACCGTGATGTCGTCTCCATCCACATCAATATCCGTCACAGGACCGCCGGTGTCCGGTCTGTTTGTTGTATCAGGGTCATTTGCTGCAGGGGTGCAGGCTGCGATTAATCCCACTGCCATAATCAGCACAAGGATTAAAGATATGCTTTTTATCAATTTTTTACTCATAATACATGCCTTTCTACATTTACTAAAATATCCTCAAAACATTATTCGACAAAGATTTTTATCTATGCGTGGTCAGCAATCACCTCCAGTTTCAGTATAATTCCCACGCCGAACGCCAGCACTCATTGGGAAACTTAAAAAACTGCAAACTTTCTAAAAGTTCACTTGTTTGACAGCAATGGTCATTATAATACAAGGAAAGACATTTTGCAAACGTTTTTTTGTGGAAATCTTCTTTTCGCGCTATATCCATCCGTGCCGCACGAAAGAAATCCCCGGACGTATGGGCTAAAACATCAGAAAAGTTTTTGATGGAAAACGCCGGTTTTCTGTCTCTCTTGCACTTCCCTTCAGCGTTGACGAA
>WQVW01000161.1 GCA_009785655.1 Oscillospiraceae bacterium
GAGCAAAACCGCCAGTGCGTCCAGCAGGCCGGATCCACACAGGCCGCGCGGGGGTGCGTTGCCGATCACCGAAATATTAAGTCCATGATCCCATGTCAAATGATTGATCGCACCGGGAATGGCGGCCATGCCCATGGTGATTTCTGCACCTTCAAACGCGGGGCCGGCAGCAGTGGCGCAGCAGTAATATGTATCACCGTGTTTTAGCGCAAGTTCGCCGTTTGTGCCGACATCAATGAACACAACAGGTCCCGGCGTGTCTTCAAGTCCGGCGGCAAGCATTCCGGCGGTGATATCTCCACCGACGTATGCCGATATCGCAGGCGTGTAATAAACCTTCGCGCCGGGGGCGGATGGCAGTCCTTCCCATGCGGAGAGGTCTTCGCCGAAGAGACTGACTGTCGTAAAAGGTGCCGTGCCCATGCCGACCGGCGAATATCCCGCCAGCAGATGTTCCATGACTGTATTCGCGGCGATGGAGATGTACTCTATGCGCTCATGCTTTGTCCCCGTGGCAGAAAGTGTCTCCAGTATCAGCGAATTCAGCTGATCTCGGATGGCGGTGGTCAATGGTTCGTGCCCGTGTTCCGCGCAGTATTGAATGCGGCTGATCACGTCCGCGCCGTATGGCCGTTGGGCGTTGACGCCACTGGCTGTCGCGAGCCTTGTGCCTGTTTCAAGATCGGTCAGATGTGCCACGACGCTTGTGGTGCCAATATCAACCGCCACGCCGAGCCTGTGGGAAGTGCCCTGCACTGCCGGAAGATCGCTGGCAACGGCCAGCTGCCCGCTGTCGGCGATTTCCATCACCATTTCATCTGGCAGATAGACGTCCAAATCCCTGTCTGCGCGCGTTTGACATGCGAGTACAGCCTGTCCGTCCGGTGAGTCGAGATGCACAAGACACTTGCCGCAGCGGCCTTTTCCGCCGCACGGCGCGTCCAAAAAAAGTCCGGCGTCGGTAATCTGTTTTAACAGCGTTTCGTCCGGGTTGCCTTCTGTTTCGAGGATGAGCGCGCCCGTACGGTAGATTCTTATTTTTGGGGTCATGATTTTCTCCTTAGTTGAAGGTGTGATATTTGTAGGGTACGATGGCAATCGCCCCGACCTGTGTTTGTACATTGCAGAACGATATGCTACGCTTTCCGCATCCTGAAATAAACGTCTACCCTGGCGCCGGCATAGAAGGTGAAATCCACCTCAACCCCAGCGGCAGTGAAACTGACAGCACCCTCACCATCTCGCATATTGATGGCGTGAAAAGGGTTAAGCAATGTGTCAAGCACGCCGCGCCTGGCGTGCATACGGTAAAAATTCATACTGTCTTGCGCGCCGATAAAGGATATGGCATAAGCACTGATCCACCCGGGCAGGACATGCATCAGAGAGCGCGGCGCATCGATAATCTCAAAATAAATTTCCGTGATCACACCGTCTGTCTCAATAATATTGATCTCGGGCGGATCCATTCTATCAAAAATATAGCCGACATGGAATTCGATGAATTGCAGCGGCACCCGAAGATATAGCCGTGTATTCCAGGCACTGCCATGCAAATGCCAGTGCCGCTCTAAATTTTCTTCAAACTGGGCGGCAGTAATGTTTCCGCGGTTCCTTGGCATATCGTTGGAGAAAAATACGGTGACCATCAACCCGGCAATCAGCGCGGCAAACACAAAAGCAGATACAACCTGCACTTTAAATAATCTGCCGCTTTGGATCAGTTGAAGATCTGCCAGCTCATCGTATTCCGCCGCGCCGGTGACTTGAACCATTTTGCAGATTTTATACATTCGTATAAAATTATATACCGGGACAATCACATATCCGCACGCGGAAGAGAGTACCGTGAAAATTCTTTTATAGCCTTGCCCAATGGTGATTCTGGCACCGTCTTTCGTTCTCAGCTTCATCCCGAACAGTGCTTTTCCGGGTGTTGTGCCGAAGATGGAGAGCATCAATGGCTCTAACAATATCATCAAAACCATGCTGAATGCAAACATAATGCAGTTGCGCACGACCCAGCCGAACAACAGAACATTCCAGTTAAATACATAGTAAGCAACCGCCCACCATATCAGCGTGTAAAAGCACAGATCAACGCCGCGCGCCAACATTCGCCGCCACGGAAAATACAGCCGCTCCCGCCGGTCATTGCTGGAAAGCCGCCACAGGGCGTTTTCGGAAAGCTGCCATTGGGAGGCATCATCCTTGCCGTCTTGCTGATGAGTTACTGATGTATTGTCTGTCATTGTATCACCCTCTGTAATTTATTCATTATGCTTCCCCAAATAATGACCATGAATTGCAGTGTGTTATCCGGGCTTCGACAAAACTGCCGACAAGTGTTAGGTCGCCGTTAAGATGCACCAGCCGCCCGCCGTTTGTTCTGGCACGGAGCGGATATCGGGCGTCTCCCGATTCTCCATCAACCAGCACCGTCATGGCTTTGCCGATATGTTTGCTGTGCTGTTCGTCTGAAATCGAGTTTTGAAGTTCAATCAACCGGTCAAACCGCCGATGCTTTTCTTCATGGGTGACGGTATCCTCCATGTCGGCGGCGGGTGTGCCGGGGCGGCGGGAGTATATGAACGTGAACAGCCCATCAAACCTTGCGTTCTCGATCAGGCGTAATGTATCTTCAAAATCTGCCTCCGTCTCGCCGGGAAAGCCGACAATGACGTCGCTGGTGATTGCGATATCCGGCATAAATTCACGTGCCTGAGCAATTTTTGCCATATAATCTTGATGCGTATATCCTCTGTTCATCAGCCGCAAGATCCTGTCGCTGCCGGATTGAAATGGCAGGTGGATTTGCTTCGCTGCCCGTTCACAATCGGCCATGGCACGGAAAAGTTCCACGGACGCGTCTTTCGGATGACTGGTCATAAACCGGACGAGAAACTGCCCGTCAATTTCGCAAACTTGGCGCAAAAGTCCGGCGAAATTGATATTTTCATCCAAACCCGCGCCGTATGAGTTTACGTTCTGCCCCAGCAATGTAATGTCTTTGTATCCATCCGCAACCAATTGCCGTGCTTCATCTACAACATGCTCCGGATCTCTGCTGCGTTCCCGCCCACGCACATGGGGGACAATGCAGTAAGAGCAGAAGTTATCGCAACCGTACATGATCGGGAACCACGCTTTGACTGTTCCGTCGCGTTTGACCGGCAGCCCTTCCGCCACGGCACCATCGCCGCCGTCGGTGAGGAACACGCGGCCTTTTTCTGTAAGCACCCGGCGCAGCAACTCTGGGAACATCCACAGCAGATTCGGTGCAAATACAAGATCCACCTGCGGGTATGAGCGGCGGATTTTCTCCACAGTCTCCGGTACGGCGGCTAGGCATCCGCAGAACACGATGGTCTGCGAAGGTTTCGCCTTCTTTGTGTGGGAAAGCGCCCCCACGTTGCCCAACACGCGATTTTCTGCGTTTTCGCGTATCGCGCAGGTGTTGATGACGATTAAATCAGCCTCAAATTCATCGGTTGTAAACGCGTATCCCATTTCGTCGAGCATTCCGCGGATGGTTTCGCTATCGGCTTCGTTCTGCTGGCAGCCGTAGGTATCGACGTAAGCCAGCGGACGCGCGGCAAAAAGTGCCCGAATTTGTGCCATGATTGCCTTTTGATTCGCGATTTCTTCGGCCTGTATTTTATTTCTCTCACGCTTAACAATTTTCATTTAATGATTTTAACATTTTGTTCTGGAAATTACAATGAAAATGTGGTAAAATGTCTGCCAAGATAGCTATATGGATAGAATGAGTATGTCTTAGCCAAGATATTTCATTCAGATAGAAATATTATCACAGGGTTAGTGGGGAGAAATGCGATGAAACACCTCGTGATTGACTTGCGTGTCGTCAGGAATAATCTCCGTGCGATAAAAGATCGCGCGGAAAGCGCTGCCGTTTATGCGGATTTGAGTGCCAACGCCGGAGGAATGGGACTGTTGCCGGTGGCGAATTTTTTGCGCGATGAAGGCATAAAAGATTTTGCCGTATCAGATGTAGCCGATGCCGCCCTTCTGCGTGAAAAAGGCTTTACGAAAGAACGGATTATGATGCTGCGAAGCACTGCCGACCCGGCCGAGATTTCAAAACTTTTGGAACTGGGTGTTGTCTGTACGGCTGGTTCGTATGATGCGGCGGTTGCCATTAACGGATTGGCAGAGTCGCTGGGCGTTACAGCGCAAGTGCAAGTGAATATTGACACCGGATTGGGGCAGTATGGCTTCCAACCGGCGGAGCTTGA
>WQVW01000162.1 GCA_009785655.1 Oscillospiraceae bacterium
GGGATTTTATACTTTACCTTGCCGTCCAGCGTCGGGACTTCTACTTCATCGCCTAGGGTTGCTTGTGCGAATGATATCGGCATGGTTAATAGTACTGCCGTTCCGTCCCGCTCAAACAGCGCATGTCTGCGCACCAAGACTGTGACGTAAAGGTCGCCGTTTTCTCCGCCATTTTCACCGGCACTGCCCTGGCCTCTCAATGAAATGGTCTGACCATGGTCGATTCCGGCGGGGATTGCCACTTTTATGTTCCGTTTGCGCCGCACCAAACCAAGTCCGCGACATGTTGCACACGGTTGATGTATAATTTTGCCCCGACCCTGGCATTTCGGACAGTCTGATGTGCTTTGCACCACGCCGAATGGTGTGCGCTGTTGCGAGCCGATTGTACCGGTTCCATTACAGTGGGCGCATTTTTCGGCCGTTGTACCATCCGCACAGCCGGAACCGCTGCAATCCGTACAACGCTCTACCCGCATGACTGGTACTTCTTTTTCACAGCCGAATGCAGCCTCTTCAAATGTGATCTCAACTTCAGTGCGTACCCGGTCACCCTTTCTCGGTGCGTTGCGGGATCTTGCAGATCCACCGCCGCCGAAGATCGAGCCGAACAGATCACCCAGATCAAAGTCCATGCCGCCGAACCCGTCAAATCCATGGAATCCGCCGCCGCCCGGGGAGAAGTTGGGATCGACTCCCGCGTGACCGAATTGGTCGTAGCGCGCTTTTTTATCAGGATCGGTCAGCACTTCATGTGCCTCATTCACCTCTTTGAAACGGGTTTCGGCATCTTTATCGCCCGGGTGCAGATCTGGGTGATATTTCTTTGCCTGTTTCCGGAATGCTTTTTTTATCTCATCGTCACTTGCGCCTTTTGACAGGCCAAGTGATTCGTAATAATCTCGTTTATCCGCCATATATCATGCCTCTCTGCGTTTTGCGCGGGCGGTACTTTACGTACCGCCCGCTGTGATTGACTTACTCGCTGTCTTCTTTATCGTCTTCGACTATTTCGTAATCTGCGTCGTAGTATTCACCGCCGTCATGATGGGATGGGTCATGCGCCTGTCCTGCTGCACCCTCTTGCGGGGCGGATTGGGCGTACAGCTTTTCGCTGGCATCGTAGAACGCTTTTTCCAACTTGGCGGAAGCGTCTTTAATCGCCTCTATATCTGTGCCTGCCAATGCTGTTTTCACTGCAGAGATGGCGTCTTCCACCGCCTGTTTGTCAGCGGGGTCGAGTTTATCGCCCATTTCTTCCAGTGTCTTCTCGCTTTGATACACCAGATTGTCACCCTGATTGCGGGCATCCGCTTCTTCACGGCGGGTGGCATCTTCAGCGGCGAATTGCTCCGCTTCTTTGACTGCATTTTCTATATCATCCTTCGACAGATTGGCCGACGCTGTGATCGTTACATTCTGCTCTCTGCCGGTGCCGAGGTCTTTGGCCGATACGTTGACGATTCCGTTGGCGTCGATATCAAACGTCACTTCAATCTGTGGTACGCCGCGGCGCGCAGGGGCGATTCCGTCCAAGTGGAATTTGCCCAGGGATTTGTTGTATTGCGCCATCTCACGCTCACCTTGCAGAACGTTTACTTCCACTGACGTCTGGTTATCAGCAGCCGTTGAGAATGTCTGGCTCTTTTTCGTTGGGATGGTGGTGTTGCGTTCAATCAATTTTGTAAACACGCCGCCCATGGTTTCGATACCGAGTGACAGCGGTGTGACATCCAGCAAAAGAATCCCTTCAACGTCCCCGCCTAATACGCCGCCTTGGATTGCGGCACCAATGGCTACGCACTCATCAGGATTCAAGCCTTTAAACGGCTCTTTCCCTGTGATTCGCTTCACAGCTTCTTGCACGGCTGGGATTCTTGTCGAGCCGCCGACCAATAGAACTTTTGAAATCTGGTTCGCGTTCAATCCGGAGTCGGAGAGCGCTTGATTGACAGGACCCATCGTCTTTTCGACTAAATGTGCGGTCAACTCGTTAAATTTCGCGCGGGTCAGCGTGCAATCTAAGTGCTTAGGGCCGGTGGCATCTGCGGTGATGTACGGCAGGTTAATCTGTGCCGTGGTGACGCCGGAGAGATCGGTCTTCGCCTTCTCGGCAGCCTCTCTCAAACGTTGGACGGCAATTTTATCGGTTGAGAGATCAATGCCGTTGTCTTTTTTGAACTCGGCAAGCAGATAATTCATCACGCACTCGTCAAAGTCGTCCCCGCCGAGGCGATTGTTGCCGGCGGTGGCCAGCACTTCAATAACGCCGTCGCCGATTTCAAGCACTGATACATCGAATGTGCCGCCGCCGAGGTCGTATACCATGATCTTCTGCTCTTCTTCTTTATCCAGCCCGTAGGCCAGCGCGGCGGCCGTCGGTTCATTGATAATCCGCTTGACTTCCAGCCCTGCGATTTTGCCTGCGTCTTTTGTCGCTTGTCTTTGTGCGTCTGTAAAATATGCGGGGACGGTGATAACCGCATCAGTCACCTTAGTGCCGAGATAGCTTTCTGCGTCCGCTTTCAGTTTTTGCAGAATCATCGCCGAAATTTCTTGCGGCGTGTATTGCTTGTCGTCTATCGTCACTTTATATGAACTGCCCATCTCGCGCTTTATTGAGGCAATGGTTCTGTCCGGGTTAGTAATGGCTTGCCGTTTGGCGACATTGCCGACCATCCGCTCACCCTCCGCCGAAAATGCGACGACTGACGGTGTTGTTCTCGCACCCTCTGCGTTGGTGATAACTACGGGCTCTCCGCCCTCAATAACAGCGACGCATGAATTCGTCGTACCTAAATCAATACCTATGATTTTTCCCATAATAAATGTCCTCCTAATTTAAATCGTTTGCTTATCTTAAAGTCTACTAGTCGTCTAATTGGCGACGACAACAGTTGAAAATCTTATTACTTTATCGTTTAATGTGAAGCCTTTCTGCAATTCATCGGCTATTTCCTTCTCTCCCAAATCCGGATTTTCAATGCTCATCACCGCGTTGTGTCTGTTCGGGTCGAAGGTCTCGCCCAGCGCTGGGATTGCTTCTACGCCCATGCTGGTCATAATCTCAGTCAGTTGTGAAAAAGTCATTTTAACACCGGTGTAAAAAGCCTCATCGGCACATTCCATTTTCAGTGCCCGTTCAAGATTATCGTATACAGGCAACAGGCGAATGATCGTATCGGCGCGGGCGTCTGAATAGGCGGATTCCCGCTCTTTCTGACTGCGGCGGCGGAAGTTTTCGTATTCGGCCGCCAGCCGTAAAAATTTATCACGTTCTTGCGCCAGTGCGTCTTGAGCGACGGATTCCGAATCCGGAGAATCTGTCGGGTCTTCAGTGGTTTCCACCGCTTCAGGAGATTCTTCCTCCAGAATCTCTTCTGCGCGTTCTTTTTTATTCTTCAATATCGTTATCTCCTAGTTCGTTGATTTTTATGTCTGATGCCCCGCCTGATAACAGGCCGCCCAAGCCTTGGGCTATATATTTCAGGTGCGCCGCCACTTTAGAGTAATCCATCCGCGTCGGGCCGACGACACCGATTAATCCCTGCATATCGCCGCCGGCATCGTACCGTACGGCCAAGACGCTGGAGTCACGCAGCTCATCCGCCAAGTTTTCCGGGCCGATGGTAATCTTAATCTCACCGGTGGATTCCGGTGATGGCAGACGGGTGAGTGTATTGTCATCCGATAGATACCGTATAATCCGCTGCGCCTTACTGACGTCTTGATACTCCGGATGGTCAAACAAGCTCAACTCGCCTGAGACACGGGCTTGTGCGGATTTTATTTCGCACAGCAACTCTATGCAGAATCCCGCAATCACAGCGACAATCCCAGATGCATCGTTCAGCGCCCGCTCTGTGGCGGAGATCAACGCTGTGGTGATCCGCTCTTCCGTGAGGCCGGTAAAGCTGGCGTTGAAAACTGTCGAGAGCTTTACAAGCTGTGGCTGCTGAAGCGGGGAGGTTATATGGACTAATTTGTTTTTTACTAAATCGTTGCTCAATAAAACAACGATGATGAATGTGAATGAATCCACATAGATCAGGTCAAATCTTGCGATGGTGATGTCTCCAGTCATCGAAGACAGTGCGTACGCCGGATACGTGGTCAGGCGAGAGGTCAGGCGACCCGCTTCGTCTATCAGGCTTTGTTCTTGTCCCGCGGTGTGTAACAAGTTCAGCGAACTCGATATCTCGCGCGTGTCGTTCTGCGACAGCTTGTGACTGCGCATAAGCTCGTTCACATAC
>WQVW01000163.1 GCA_009785655.1 Oscillospiraceae bacterium
TGAGCGTGTGATGGCGCGTGCCCAAGCAGATGTCCTTCGCTATCAAGCAGCAGAGCTGACCGATACAAACCTGATGGCCATGTGGATTGAACGCTGGAACGGCGTGCTTCCAACAGTGATGACTGGCGAGGGCAATGGGATGTTGCTTAACTTCGGACTTGATGACATTCAATCATCAGTGAATGCACCGAGAGCGCCGACAGCACCTGCGCCAACACCAACGCCCCCAGCAACACAATCACCCGCTGATACATCTGGAGAATAAAGATTGCGAAAGCGTTTAATTAAATTCTACTCTGTGGCAAACAAGAAGCGGCGGTCCTAACGGACAGCCGCTTCTTGTACGTGTATAGTCTTTTATCCTTTGCTTATTGGGGAGTGAAAGTTATGTTGCTAACTTTCTAAGATTGTCAATACGTTCTGGATTTTCTTCCGTTGCCCATTCTTCAAGTTTTACACATGGAAAACTTTCGCATTTTCCACAATGGGGCAATTTCTTTTTCTCTGCGCAATCATGGAGTTCGCACCTCCCGCCCCAAACGCATTCACCCTTTGGCGCAGATATACGACACCCTTGGCATTTATTTTCTTTGCAATATTTACATGAATCACAGTCTATTCCACACATTGATAAGTTCATCTTTGCCCTCCGAAAATATAAATTATCTGTACAATTGCTGTGTGCTGCGGGGCGGCACACCTTCTATCATCCAAAGATGAATTTCTTCATTTTCTTTTCCTGGGCTGATGGATTCAGCTTCAATATCTGTTCTGTAATCGCCCTCTCCGCTTCCTGCGCATCAATAGCCGCCGCTTTTTCAAATACATCCTCATCGAAGAAGCGTTCCGTAGTGCAAAATACGGTGGATGACCAGCCATACTCCTCACCTTTTTGCGATAATTTTTGCTGACTGCCACACATCGTCAGGAACATTTTCATTTGCAATTCTGTCAACGCCCTGTCGAACCCGGACTTGTCCTCTCGCGTGAATCCGGCCAATTGCTTGATGGCATGGAGCGGGAGCGTTTCATGCGCGGCGACAACATCATAAATACGCTTAGCAAAATGGCTGATGGCACCATCCGCATACATGTCCTTAAAGTCCAGTCCCCCGCGCCGCGCTGCCAAGAAATACGGATACCACGTCTTTGTAATATAGCCGCTCTTTTTGAAAAACAGCTTGGCATAGGCAATGTCACGACGCTCTTCCAAAACCCGGATACGCCACTCCCATGGGTCGATCTCTGGATTCCCGGTGTGCCAGCGGATAGGCGTGTCATAGGGTGGTGTCTCATTCCAATTCCACGGAATGACAGAATAAATCCCATCACTGCCGCCGCCGGCCATTGAAAATCCTGCATCCAGCAGTGTTTCTATAAATTCGCTGTAGTTATGAATCACAGCGTTCCCACCGTTTCTTCCCAATCCACAAACAATCTGTATTTTTCCGTATGGAATTTCAGCACGCAGTATTCGGGATCATCCGGCCCGGAGTAATGTCCGCCCATGCCGTCATACCAATGCGCGTGTTTTGATTCCGCGTCAGTCAGTATTTCCAAACGCCCTTGCAGCGTAATACTATAGCTGTCCGAATCAAAGCAAACCGCGGCACGGTTATCACGCGCAATACGCTTGGCCTTGTTACTGTCCAGCCCTGTGCAGAATGTAATCCATTTGATGCCCTCAGATTTCGCCGGCGTGATAACCGCTGCAGTCAACTGCCCGTCCATATCCTCCTGCGCAAGCACACAATATTGATTATTATATGTCCCAAATGTCGCACGTTCCCTGATGATATCACTGGCTTTTTCTATTGCGTTTTTCATATGTATGTCCACCTTTCATTTTGTATGATTCTATCACACCAAACACGACAACAGTGTGCCGTGTTTAATCGTAGTACGATAATATTTCCCCGGCGGCGGCTTGTATATCCGCCGCAATATCAGCAGGTGCCAGTACTTTGACTCTGCCGCCGAAGCTCAGGAGCCACGTAAGCATGTAATCGCGGTTTGTAAACCCGATTTCCAGGCGCAGTCCGTCCGGGGTTTCAGTATAACAATGCAAGCCGTATGTTTCGATCAGTTTGTATTTTTCGGAAGGGTCAAATACCGCGATCAGCTCTATATGATCCGTGAACGCGGCATTAAAATCCCGTTTTTCAGCCGGTATCTCGCGCGGTGAAAAATGCTCATCGCATAGTTGCAAGTTCCACAGTCGCATCAGTTTGAACAGCCGCCAATCCTGCCGCTCCAGACAAAATCCGAACACATACCACGCCGTCCATTGGAAAATAACAAAATACGACTCTATACACCGGCGGGACTCGCCTTTTTCGTAGTAGTAATCGAACGTTATGCATTTTGTTTCAAAAATCGCGCGTTTTATCAGTTCAATCTTACCGGTGAGCTGCCCTTTGTAATGTGAGGCCAGGTCAATCACCACAGGCTCACGCATTGAAACAACGGCGTCGGCATTGGCACCCAACTTGTCCAAGGTTTGCTCAATCCGCGACTGCGCCGACACGCTGCCCATGCCTTTCAAGGCGGCAACAATGCCAGACAACTCATCCACGGTCAACACGCTTTTGTCTAGCTTGAAGCCTTCGGCAATCGACATGCCGCCGCCGGATCCCTGGTGCGTGATGACAGGTATGCCCGCCTGACAGAGTGTATCAATATCACGCCCTATGGTGCGACGGTTAACTTCAAACTTCTCTGCCAAATACGGCGCGGTTACCCGGTCATTTTGCAGCAGAACGGTCAGTATTCCAAGCAGTCGGTCAAGCTTCACGATTGGCATCCTCCAAATTTTATGCATCAGTATTACCATGCAATTGTGTGGATAGTATAGCAATGCACTTATTTAAAGTCAACATAATGCCGGGACTTGAAAATGGACAGATGATGCACATGTATGAAAAAAGAACCCGCTCCAAGTAAACAGAGCGGGTTCTTTTTCGCATATTTTTAGAACAAAATCTGAATCGGCAGTCTCTCAATATCTTCTTTTTTAATGCCGAATTTTTCCACGTTGTAGTTGTCGATTTCCTCAGTCAACGCCATATATGTACCATCATAAAGGGAACCGGGGCCGCCTTGGGTTATGCAGGGGATAAAATACTTACTGCCGTATGTGTCGCAGGCATTGCGCGCGGCACGGCGGCAATCTTCCTGTGTCCACCCGGTGAAATCGACGGCCTTATTGTCTATGCCGCCCATGAACGAAATTTGTCCGCCATATTTCTCAATAAGCTCCGCAATATTGTTAGATTGCATACACCCCTGCCAAACGTCTATGCCCATCTCAATCATATGCGGCACAATCGTTTCAGCCCAGCTGTCTGCGTGATGTATCACAAGCTCAACGCCGTTGTCATGGTAACATTTATAGATTTCTTTGTACGGCTCAACGAAAAAGTCTGCAAACATGTTCGGGCTTAAAAACGTACTTTTCTCGCTGCCCCAGTCGTCGTGATGGAAGATTGCATCTGGTTTAAGATGTTTACAGATCCCCTCTGCAAGCTCAAGTTCCCAATCTGTGAGATATTTGATGAGGTCTTTCATCTCATCCGGGTCTGTGATGTAATACTCAAGCGCGTTGGTGATTTCACACAGATGGTGTGTCTGCTCAAAAAGCCCCGGGGCAACGAAGGCTGCTTTGTATGTCTGCGTACCATCCACCGCGTCATAATCGGCTTTGGCCGCCGCCCACTGTTCATCAGTGAATTTCAGCGGCGGTGCTTTGACATAGTCCCGCCAGTTTTCTATATCCTTGACAACAATTTTCTCTGGCGTGTGGACAGGGAACGCGCCGGGTACATTCTCCGGAAATGAGTTTGTAACGCCCCACGCATTAACCACGTCCGGCTCTCCTTGGGCGAGAAGCGGGTTAGAGAACATCAGAAAGGGGTGAAATAACAACCTGACGGCCTCATACTGGTTCACAAACCGATCCGGATTTCCGCCGCGGATGGTTTCCTTCATGTTTTGTTTCGCTGTAAGCATTGCACATTCTCCTTCACTTTATATTGGTAATTATTATACAACATCACCAAACACAAAGCAAGCGTTTGCCGGTAAATAATAGAAAACATCTGCCAACAATTTTTATCTGTCGGCAGATGTTTTCTATGGAGCTCCCGGTCGGATTTGAACCGACGACCTATGCATTACGAATGCATTGCTCTACCAACTGAGCTACGGAAGCGAGACTGCCCCATTATAGCGGGACATGACGCGTTTGTCAA
>WQVW01000164.1 GCA_009785655.1 Oscillospiraceae bacterium
CGCCTGCTAATATGACCGCCGGGGGTTTTATATTCATGCAAACACATCCAAACGATTTGCGCGGGCTGGTCAGCCACGTGCAGCATTATTCGATTCACGACGGACCGGGTATCAGGACATCGATATTCTTCATGGGCTGTCCGCTGAACTGCCCTTGGTGCGCCAATCCCGAATGTCTGGAAACACATCCCCAACTCGGATTCTATCCGGCGCTATGTCTCGGAGATGCAAAATGCGGCCTGTGTGCCGGATTATCTCCCGCATCTGCCGCTGACATCTGCCCGCCGCGGGCGAAGAAACTTTTCGGCGAGTGGATGACTATCCCGGAACTTATACGAATCATCGAGGCTGACCGAAGCTTCTACAACCGCACCGGCGGCGGCGTGACGCTCACCGGTGGGGAGGTCATGCTGCAATGGCAGTTCGCCGCAAAATTGTTGAAGTCGTGTAAAACATCCGGCATAAACACCTGTATAGAAACCGCACTGCACTGCCTAACAGAACATATGGACGCAGTTTACCAGCACACGGATTTTGTAATCGCCGACTTGAAACACATGGACAATGATAAGCACCAAGCCGTCATCGGCCAAGGGAACACATTAATTCTGCGCAACTTAATCCGCACTGTAGAACTAGGCAAAAAACTGGTGATCCGCACACCTGTGATTCCGGGTTTCAATGCCGATGAGCACGACATCCGCGCAATCGGGGAGTTTGTCCGGGATGTGCTGGGTAACAAGATCACAGCACTACAGCTTCTGCCATACCGTCCGCTAGGAACGGAAAAATACGCCGCACTCGGGCTGTCATATCCGATGGAGGCTTATGAAATCCCGCCCCGCGAAGCATGGGAACGAGAGTTGATCCGTTATGCCGCTATATTGCGCGAGGAATACAATCTACCCGCATTTGCAGGCGCGGCAAGGAAGTTGTAAGGGCGGCGTGGAGGTTCCCCCGCACATGGTCAATCCAACAACCTCGTAGGGATGGTCGCCCTCGATCGTCCGCGGACGACCGGGGCGGTCGTCCCTACAGTCGCATAATCCTCTCCACACAGCCCACAATCTCCTCCGGCAAATCGGCGAACGCATCAGCCGGCGCCAGCATATCTTTATTACCATAGCCGTACATGGCGGCGATGGATTTCATGTCGTTTTGCTTTGCGGCGGTGATGTCGCCGTGAGTATCGCCGATGACTATGGCCGGACACCCTTGCGCAAGTTCACGGACTGGCTCTGATTTTGAGTCGTACCCCGCCGCACTTCTGTAGTCCTCGAAAAAACGGGATATTCCCGTGTGTTCGAGGACTTTGGCAATATACTCCGCCGGGCTTTGGGAGCAGATATACATCTTATGTCCCGCGTTGTGTAAAGTCTGCAACACGTCATAAACTCCGGGAAAAAGCTCCCCAACCGCCGTCACGGATTCCAGCAAAAACTTCAAGTCTGCATCCGCACCCGGCATACCGCCCCCGGCACGTTGGAAAACCGGCTTCGCCTGGAACAGCGTGCCATCCAGGTCAAATATCAGTATCATAATCATCCAGCGTTTGCTGCACATTGTCCACCGGCGCGTTGCCAGATACATATTGCATTTCCCGCCATTGGTCACGTGTAATCAGCAACGCGCGGGGTTTGGATCCCTCGAACGGGCCGACGATACCCATACGCTCCATTTGATCCACAATTCGCGCCGCGCGGGAATAGCCGAGCTTCAGCCGACGCTGCAACATGGATACCGAGGCTTGTCCCGTATCAAATATCACATCCACCGCTTGCGGCAATAGCTCATCAGTGTCTCCCGAATCCTCTTGCACAGTCGCGTCCTTGCCCTTGTCTTCGGCGGCTTTTTCTATCTCTATGATAACCTCTTCCGAGTAACGTGACTCGCCGCTGCGTTTGATGAACTCGACAACGTTCTCACGTTCAGCGTCTGACACCCAGGTTCCTTGCAAACGCTGCGGCTTAGTCGTACCGATCGGCGCGTACAGCATGTCACCATTGCCCACCAGCTTTTCAGCATTGCCGCCGGAATCCAGGATAATCCGCGATTCCAGCGCACTGGCAACTTTCAGCGCAATTCTGGACGGAATGTTCGCTTTCATCAGGCCGGTGATCACGTCCGCCCGGGGGCTTTGCGTGGCGATCACAAGGTGAATCCCCGCCGCTCTGCCCATCTGCGCCACGCGGCAGATGGATTCTTCAACCTCTTTGGCCGCCGTCATCATCAGGTCAGCCAGTTCATCTATCACCACCACGATCTGCGGCAGTGGTTCACGGTCTTCCATGCGCTTGACAGCTTCGTTATACCCTTCTAAGTCACGCGCGTTTGTTTCAGAGAACATGTTATACCGCTTCATCATCTCAACCACCGCCCATTGCAACGCGCCGGAGGCTTTTTTGATATCGGTGACGACCGGCACAAGCAGATGCGGAATTGAGTTGTAGACTTTGAATTCCACCATCTTCGGGTCAATCATAATCAGCCGCACATCGTCCGGTGTGGCCTTATACAAGATACTCAAAATAAGCGAATTCAAGCAGACAGATTTCCCCGATCCGGTTGTACCCGCCACCAGCATGTGCGGCAGTTTCGCAATGTTACCAACCACAGCCTCACCGGTGATATCCATACCAATCGCAAACGTCAGCTTGGATTTCGCGTTTTTAAACTCCGGCGACTCTATGATATCTCGCAGATAAACTTTACTGATGAGTTTATTCGGCACTTCGATACCGACGGTGGATATCTTGTTCGGCATGGCGGCAATTCGCACGCCGGAAGCACCGAGTGACAATGCGATATCGTCTGACAAGCTGGTCAGCTTGTTCAGTTTGATGCCCGCCTCAAGCTCCGCCTCGTATCGGGTGACCGAGGGACCTCTCACCGCATTTTGAATCTTTACCTTAACGCCAAAACTGTGAAATGCCGCCTCTAACCTTTCGGAGTTCATGCGCACTTCTTCCGTCCCATCGGGCTTTGCCCCTTTGGATCCGGCCGTCAGCAGATCAATCGGCGGGAAAACGTATTCCCCCTCTGCCGGAATCGGCTCGAACACCGGTTCGGGTTCTGGCGCCTCTTTTGCTTTCGGCGCGGGCGGTTCGGTAACCACCGGAGACACATCAACAGGCGGTGGCGGAAACGGAGAAGACGAAACCCTTTTAGACTCCATAAACGGTATCTCCAAGTGCACGTCCTCCGGTTCAACTGCTTCTGGCTCCGGTAGAGTTTCCGCCACATGCTCGTCCGGGGTTTTTACATTTGCATCTGGTTTATATAACGGCTCTGCCGATGGCTGAAAATGATCCGGCACCGTGGGACTCTCTTCCGTATCCAGCGGAATGTCAATCGCCCGGCGGCGTTTCTGCCTTGACATGGCCGCCGGTGGGCGCGGTGCGCTTCTGCGCATCGGCTCGCGCTCCGGAATCGGCTCCGGCACATAGTCACGCCGTTCCCGATTTTTGTAGGCTTCTACCAAATCAGCAATGGTTTTGTTCAACGCCGCAAGGGATAAAAACACCCCGAAGCATATGAATACCACCACAGCCCCCGCAGTACTGAACAATACTGTAAAAATCTCTGCCAACGTCCCACTGATGATGCCGCCGGACAGCCCCAGCCGCCCATCGCGCCAGAGATCTGCAATCATTCTGAACGATATCGAATAATCCGCCCGACTCACGAACACATGCCATAAGGCACCAACAACAACGGTCATCAACAGTGTACAAGTGACCCTGAACCGCACCGGCCTTCCTCTGTGAAAAATCAGTATAACGGCACACAACAAAAGTGCCGGAGGAAACGCAAAAAATCCCGGCCCGACAAGTCCGGTGACAAGTCCCCGGAAAAATCCGATGAACGCACCGTCTGTATTAAAGTATCCGATGAATGAGAATATTGCGAGTATAAACGCAACCACAGCGGCAATCTCTCGCCGCCGGGGCGCACGCGTTGGCGCGGCGTTTTTCTTCGCCGTTGTCTTTGGTTTCTGGGTCGGTTTTTTCGTTTGTGCCATGTGTCACCTCATGCTGCAGCCTAAAATCATTCCCCTCCTTGGAGGGGAATTGTTATGGCTTTACTCCTGTATATAACTATCAAAACTGTTATCCTTGATTTGCCTTACAATGCAAGCGTCAATATAATCGTCAACACACCAACACCCCAGCAGTAATACGCAACCTTGCCGAACTTGCCTTTCTGCGA
>WQVW01000165.1 GCA_009785655.1 Oscillospiraceae bacterium
AATCATTGTCATGGTACTCAGCATTGTGCCAATGTTCCTCAATCTGCCGGATGCGCCGCAGCTCTTTTTAATCCCGATCTACTCAAGCGCACAGAGCATGAGCGGCATATTCGCGATGGAGTATGAGCCGCTTCACATCCTCATCACAGTGGCCAGCAATCTGGTATACGCTTGCATCGGTGGATTCGTGTTAACGAAAATGTTCAACAGCGAAAAAGTCATGTTTGCGAAGTAAACACAAAACACCCGCCGACTGCGGTCGGCACCCTCTTTACTAAAGAGGGCTGAGAAAATATGCTGTCGACCCTGCCCTCTTTAGTAAAGGGGGTGGGGTCAGATATTTTGTGCCGGACGCACATTTTGCCCTGCAAACCACAAAAAACCGCACGAGGATTTTTATCCCCGTGCGGTTTTGTTTATCCCCTCTACGCTTGTTAACTATCTACACCAGGTAAGGGATCGGATCCGTAAAAAAACTTTCGTCTACCTCCTCGGGTATGCCGTATCTGCCGATCATGACGTAAATTGGGTAGTCCTCCCCGTCGCGCGTCCCGGTGCCGAATCCGCGACCCACGCCGTATAGGCGGTTCCAGTTATCCAGGAAACACAGCGTATTGCTGCGGAACACTATCTTGTCGCCCAGAATTTTCTCCATATTCTGCTCCGTCACGCTGACGAGATATATCCCCTCTTTAATCTTGACATAGTACGCTGGTTCATCAGCACTTGGCAATGCTTTCAATATTTCCTGGAACGCTTCATTCTGCGCCTTGGCTTCTTCAGAGAGTACTCTGTCCTTCGGATATGTAATGCGATACCAGCTGGGGTGATGGTACACATGCACGGTCGCAAGCTCATGCCCGTACACCCATTTGGCACTGGTGCCAACCAAATCATCGGTGAAGCCGTGTCGCTTAAATCCGGGATCTTTTCCGGAGTCTTTGATATATCCGAATCCGAAATCGCTTTCGATCAGATACGGCCATTGCGGATTTTCCCCAAGGGCGGCGTGCAGAAATGTGACAAGTCCCTGTTCTAAGTCAAGCACCCATGTATGGTTTTCGCGCGGTGCTTTACCTTCAACACAATATGTAACAAGATAGGTGTAATCATCGGCCTTGCGGCACTCGTATTCATCAGTGGCTAACAGTCCGGAACTTTTGGTGCTCCACTCGACTGTGGTGCCGTCGATAAAATTCAACACAGCGTCGCCTGTTAAGTCTCCCGTATCAATGCAGAGTTCAAACCGCTTGCCCGCAAGTTCAAAACATTTGGGCGGACTATATTGGTTTATTGACAGCTTGGTCGCTTCCGCGCCATATTTCCTCATTAAATCCATAGATAAACCCTCCAAAATTCATTGTTTGTTACCTGTGATTATAGGCTAATTGTGCCAATTAGTCAATAGATTGTTTAGAGCGTTGCGTTAGGGGGGGCTGTTATAATGTGGAAAATGCTTATTAAGTGAAGTCTATTTCTTAAACGCTACCGCGTCAACCTGAAAAAGAAGTCCGGTATGTCCTCCATTATGAGCAAACTCTGTTTGGATTGACTTTCGGGCTGGATACTTACCATTGAACCGCTCTTTTATCACCTTTTCCATCACTGGAATATTCCAAATATCTCGAAACATTGCATCAATCTTAACGACAGATTCCAGCGTCAAACCTACAGTTTTCAATCGTTCGCTTAAATGGTCAAACGCACCATTTATCTGAGATTCGATTGGCTGACCCACATTCCCAACGCAAAAACTTATAAATACAAAGTCCCCTGCTTCTACAATACCTGAAAGCGACATCTCTTCATTTATGTCACTTCTGATAATTTCTTTCATATTTAATAACCTCTCACCTAAAATAAATTTCCTGCACTAAATCCCAGCCCTGAATGTTTTGTAAGGGACGCTGTGAACAGCGCCCCTACCTCCTATTCCCCGATAACGCTGCCCACCATTGTCAGGAAGCAGTTTGCTGTCCATGAGCTCCATGGCCAGCCGTCTGTGATTGCGGGTGGGATTTGCTCTTCCGCTTTTTCACCGGTCAACGGATAATAGTCATACGGGGCGTATCCGAGGATAATGCCCTCGCGTTTTACGTGGTCGCAGAATCTTCTGGCGATCATGTCCGCTTCCTTCTGCTTGCCCGCCGATTGTAATCCGACAGTGAGGATCATATTCTGCGGTCCAACGACGCGCCCACCGACAAAAGATACGCCGAACGTCACCAGCGCGCTCTTCATGCTGTCGGAGGCTAGTCCGATTTCTGTGAGAATTTCGCCCTCCGCCGTCAATTTTTCGGCCACCTTGTCTATAATCTCCTGCGGCAGCCTTTTGCCGAGGATGATCGGCTGGTAACTTTCAACCCCGAAACTATCGACGGGCTTGCCTTTTACTATTGTCGCAAACTTTTCGCCGTCCCAAAATTCATCAATGAGTATTTTTGTCAACGTATCCGCACGTTTTTGCCACGCTTCCGCCTCGTCGAATTTTTCGCAGCCACGAGCCAGCCGCGCCACGGATTCCATCAACAACACAAGCAGTGCCGTGTTGTTCGGGTCATTTGCCGGAAAACCGTCTTTGCAGTTGGCGGCATCATCCCATCCCGATTCGTTGGGACTGTGTATCTCGGTGAGATCATCACCTCTGCCGGCGTTGCGATATGTCGTCCAGTAATTCGCCCATTTTGCGAATTTAGGATACATCCGCTCGCACTCCTCCGGGGTGAGAAAATAATCGCCTATTTTGCTGATGATAA
Organism: Oscillospiraceae bacterium; assembly: GCA_009785655.1. Classification (GTDB taxonomy): domain Bacteria; phylum Bacillota; class Clostridia; order Oscillospirales; family Oscillospiraceae; genus WRMH01. Next base: position 2,757 of record WQVW01000165.1, read on the forward strand.
AGTCCAATGCAAACCCCTGAAACGGCGGCTGCATTCCCAATGTACCCCCGTTGTAACTCAGCATTCCGGGGAGTCTGCCTGTCTCAGGATCCTGATACTTAAACATTGTGCAGATCAGCCGCCACGCGTCTATTGGGTCTTCCAGCATTGCCATCGCGTTATAACTCTGCTGCCAGGACGCGGCAATCGGCAAATAGGCCGCCTGGAACAAGATCACCGGCTCAATAAGATCCTCTGTGACGATTGATTTGCGGCTCCAAACCGTCCACATGGCGTATTTGTGCATTTCCTCATATCCTGTCGCCGGGATGGGATATTTTTGTGTGAATTCCGCAAATTCGGCTTGGGTGGCTTCCACCAGTGAGTCAAAATCTTCGTACTCCCCAAACGCTTCCGGTGCTTTCATATATTCATGGATCGCCGCTTCAAAGATGCCGGTTTCAGCGTCCGGCAAAAAGTCGAACATCACAGTGCTGTAAGCTTTCGCTTCATCATCATAAACGAAAGACGGCAGGAACGCACCGCAGAGTGCTTTGAAGAATAGTTTTCCATATTTGCCGAAGTCAGCTTCCCAGCCGCCGCCATCGGGCAACGCATAAAGCCCTTTGCAAGCCTTCGCACCGCCGCCGACAGCAGATCGCAGAACCAACCGCAATCCCGCATCTTCGCCGCGTATACGCAGATGCGCCCTGTCAGTGAAGGCGATTTCCACACCGGCATCCTTGCCATTGATACCGATTGAACCTTCATCAGCAAAATATGTATAGCTCACCGGCGCGCCGTTTTTCGTCAATTGAATATCAAACAGAAAGTCGGTGGCGATGACAGGGTCTCCGCCTCTGTTACTGCCGAGACGCAGAACCCCGGGTCTGTGATAATCCTCACTGATATAATATGTTGACCCCGCGCGTGCATACTCCGCGCGAACCAGATCGAATTTCTCATATGTTCCGAACATGATTTACACTCCCCTTTCCTGCATCAGTATGCTATTGGCCAGCGCGATAAGCTGTGCGCCATAATGCGGACAGTGTATTCCCTTTGCACGCACTTCTTCCAATGCCGCCGTTACAATGCGTTTCGCGATTTCATCGTACCCCGCGTCGTATAGTCCAAAAACGATAAACACGCCAAGATCGTAATCTAATATATCGTCCCCCACTTTTTCCGCCAGTTTGCCGGCGATTCCTTCCGGCAGCATTTTGCCGAGGATCAGCGGCATGTGCTGCAACGGCGCATCGGCCTCTGACTTTTCGCCTGTGTATATGTTCATCCCGGCAAAAGTCTCTCCATCCCACAGATTTGCTATCAACACTTTCTTCTGCGAGTTTAAGCGATTACGCCATTTCACAGCATCAGCAGTTATACATATATGCTCCGACAATTTGGCCGCCGCTTCGCACAGCAGAATTATGTATGCGTTTATATCAGGGGATGCAACAGGCTCACC
>WQVW01000166.1 GCA_009785655.1 Oscillospiraceae bacterium
CCGGGCGCATTTATGATTCGTAAATAATATTGTTAGCGAAATAGTCCATACCAATGTGTGGATGGTTCATCCCGCTTGCGTTTTCTGTGGGGTTGCGCGTATCAATATTGTTTGGGCGGAGATTGAACTTGATTTTCGCCGCGCCTGACTTCGCGTGTTTCCTGGCTTCGTCGGGTGAAGCACCGGTACCGATTACATAGGCATACCGATGCCCCATGGAAGCAGGCGGGATGAGAACACTCCCTTTTTTGGGTTTGACATATACATGCGTGATGCCCGGACTGTTCCGGACCATGTTTTTCCCTGTGACCTTTGTCAGTACGCCACCCTTCGGCACAACGATGTATTGAAGAAACGCCTCTTTTTTGTGCGTGCGCTTAAGATCTGGTGCAAGTCCAAGAGCGGATTTTAGTGTTTCTTCTGCCAAGTTGATACCGAAAGCTGTCTCAATAAGCAAATTCATCGCGCCGCCGGATATTCTGGGGTTTGCTTCAATCAACTTCCAGCTATTATCAAAGTGCCTAAGTTCAAGATGACAAGGGCCGTCGTGCATACCATGGGTAAAAATGATTGACTGGGCAGCTGCTTTCAATTGCCGAAAAAACTGGCTGTCGTCATCAGTGATCATTTGGTATCCTGTCACGATGAATCTGCCGGAAAATATGATCTCCTGCTCGACAATCGCTATGATATGCACCTTGCCGTTCACTGTCAGTGTTTCCACCAAATACTGCGGACCTGGTATATATTTCTCCACAAGCATGGCACTGTCCGGATATCGCTGCCGCAGATCGGCAAACGCATGTTGATATTGCCGATCATTTGACACCATATGCACGTCCTTTGACGCGGACGACACGGGTGCTTTCAATACCACGGGCATTGGGATCGCTATATCTGATGTGGCATCCTTGCTGCTTGCAATGTGATAAGGCGGTGAATATGGCGTCCCGCTCAAGACATTTCTTGATTTTGTCTTGTCAAGCATAATCTCAATCGCCGTTTCGGTGAAAGATTTCAGCCCAAATTCGCGGGATAAAAGTGCCGCTGTGTGACAATGCGGGTCAATAAAACTGACAATGGCACAAATTGAAAAACGATCTTGATCAATCCGGTCAATGGCACTTCTGATATCGTTTATATTATCCAAATTGCACATTCTCATTGAGTGTACGTGTGCAAAGTCCAATCGCTTATCAAAAAAAGACTTTCGGTCGGTCAGTAAGACAGTATAATAATTCAACGCTTCAGACGCTTTGATCGCTTCATAACTTGACCCGGATTTATTCGTACCTATGAAAACAATCGTTTTCATTCATATACCCTCGCTATTCTTGTTGACCAGATACATCGCGTACCTGACGGTGTTTCTTACCACGCTTAAATTTATGTTGTTAAACGGTGGGTGTCCCGGTCGCCAATTCACCTCGTAAATAAAAATTTTTTGATTTTCATCAAGCCCGATATCAATTCCCAGCTCGCTTAACGCCTCGTCATATAGATCATTTTGTATTTCATCCATATGCACGGCGAACTGCAGTGAAAACATTTCAATATATTTACGTATATCATAATACCGCTTGCCAAATTCCTGCGTTAAAAAACTGGTGAGGTCGCTGGTATATCCGCCTTGCCCGATGTTGCATACGATGCTGTCGTTCGATGATATTCTGGGATAGATGATAGGGGGCATCCACTTGCCCATATCCCCCTTCTGCACATGCAGTCTTAAATCGTATGGAACACCCGCTTTGGTTCGGCAATTTAAATACGGCTGCATGATATATTCGTCTTGGTCTATTTTGTTTAGTATGAAATCTGCCATTTCTTCGGCATTATGCGTCGTCTCCTCCGTGCTGGATTGTAATATGAATTCATACCCCGCTTTTTTTACATAATAGACGCCCATGCCCTGATGTCCCCATGCGGGTTTGAACACCACTTCGGGGTGCTTTTCCATAAACGCAAAAAAATGCGCATTCGATAAAACCTTTTCCGACAATACAAGGTAATCCGAATATTTTTTATATGTCATCAGATTACGATACACGGTCGTTTTGCTGCCGATCGAAAAGCTGGTGAATGGGACTTCTTGCTGCAGCGATTTGACGGCTTGGTTCTGTTTATCTCCGGAGAATCCGGTGGTGTTGTAAATAACATCCGGATAGCGGCTGACAGTGCTTATCCATTCACCAGCAGCGTATTTGTATCCGTTAATGATACCCTTTTCAGAATCTACCGAACCGGGAGAAAAATACAACAGTTCAGCGCCTTCGGCCTTGGCTGTTGCGGCAAAAGCATATGCCCTGTTTAGTTCTGCAGGGCTTTTTCTGTAGTGCATATAGCCTATCAACATAAAATAAAAATCTCCAATTTTTATAGTGTGCTGTATTCCAACGTATCGGGACACGAAAATCAGCACAGGGCGAGATATTTGTTTTATAGTTTATGCGCAGGGTGCGAAAGAGGTTCAAGGCTGTCAGAGAAATCAGACCGACATCTCTGAGGGTTTGCATGACAAAAGGCGACCCCATTAAAAGGGTCGCCCTGTTTTCATGCTTTTTATGTATTGATAAGAGACTCAATAAAGTCTGTAATTTCTCCGACCGTTTTACACTCGTAGACCGCTTCATCAACCACGCTTATATTGAATTCCTCTTCAAAGGACATGATCAGTTCGACAAGATCTAATGAATCGGCACCCAAGTCGGTAGCCAGGTCTGTCTCTTTTGTGATTTTCACGGGGTCAGTATCAAACTGCTCTGCAAGGGAGTTTTGTAGTCTTTCAAAAATCATAGTTCGGCTCAGCTCCATTCACGATATTGGGGGTTGGAGTCGTTGTTCTGCTGGATGGTTTTGTTGTCTCTGTCTGGCGGAGCACCTCTGCGATCGTTTCTGTCACTTTTATCTTGCTGCCGCTCACTTCTGCGGCCGAATGCCACCACAATGCGCCGATTCGGTTCATTGCCGATCGAGTATGTTGTGACATTATCGTAACTCTGCAACGCCGCGTGTATCACATGCCGCTCATACGCATTCATCGGATCCAGCGTGATGTTCCGGCGATATTTTAAAACTTTTTGCGCTACTTTATTGGCCAGATTTTCCAGCGTTTCATTCCGCCGCTCTCTATAATTCTCTGTGTCCAGGTTTACCCGCACCCTGTCGGATACGCCTTTGTTTATTACGTAGTTTGTCAAATGCTGCATGGCATCCAACGTTTCTCCGCGGCGGCCGATTAACGCGCCGGGGTCGCCGCCGGTGATGACAACATTGATCGTGTCGCCCTCGTCAAATATCTCTTGCGATGCCTGAACGTCCATTTTGACAAAAAGGCCGGAAAGAAAGCGCTCTACACGTTCGGCGCGGCTTTCATTCGTTTCATAAATCACCCTGACCACAGCCGGGGTATTTTTTAGGCCAAGAAAACCACTTTTCGCACGCTCAATTATCTCAACCGACACATCATCCCGGGTAAGGCCAAGCTGATCTAAAGCCGATTGAATGGCCTCTTCCTCCGTTTTTGCCGATACCTCGATAGATTTATTCATTATGGCGAACTCCTCCTTGATTGAGGTTTACTCAGAATCTTTGTCTTCGTCCTCAGGATATGCGTCATCAGCAAGCTCTTCGGCTTCTTCGGTGGCTTCTGCTTCAAATGCCGCCTCTTCAACTTCAGCAGTCTCATCTGCCTCGTCAACATCTATTTCGTCCGGATATTCTTCATCCTGTTCCGGGAGTTCCGGATATCTGTCGGGGTCGTAAGCGCGACCTCTGGCATATCGCCTGTTGCCGGATTTACTCGGATCTTCGGGTGTTTCCTCGTGCTCTTGCGGGTCGTGCTTCTTCTTCCATTCAGCGGCTTTTTCTGCGTCCGCCTGTTTTTCTGTCATATGCTGCTTGCGTTTGGAAGTGTTCGGGTTGCGTGTATCTTCACCTTCGGCTTTCCGACGCTCCGTCTCTTTGCGCTTGGCCTCCAGCTCTTTTTCTTTCTTTTCGCGTTCCGCGTTGCGCATTTCGTCTTCTGCGTCAATTATTTTGGTATATCGCTTTGTCAACCATACGTCCTGCCCGATCATCAACACCGTGCCCGCTGTCCAGTAAATACCCAACGCCGCGGGTGTGATAAATGCGATATACACGGAAAACAACGGCATCAGCAGCATCA
>WQVW01000167.1 GCA_009785655.1 Oscillospiraceae bacterium
CAAACCCGCCAACGTCATCTATGTGTATGACGGCAGCTTTCCGGGATTCTTGTGCTGCGTGCATGAGAGCGTGTACGCCGCAGAACTTCCGTTTGACATACTTCCGGACACAGAAGATGCGCCGCTGACGCTGGTGGATATAAAACATATCACAACCGACAATGAAAAGGCGGAACGCGTTCACGCGTCGATACCGGCAAAAATATCAAAACGTGCGGCAGAGCTCACACGCACAGTGTTTTTGAGCTGCTTGAAACAGAAAGAGCTGTGCCTGCTTGAGTTCTTGTTGCGTGCCTATCGTGAGAGTGGCGCGATGATCAATAATTTCGGGGATGCGACGATGTCCCCGTTGCTGAAAGCGGAAAAACACCTGCTAGGCGAAGCGCATTTGTTAAAAGGACTTGTACGGTTTGCCGATGTCGGCGGCGGATTGGTCGCAACGATCACACCGAAAAATTATGTACTGCCTTTCATTGCACGGCACTTTACAAGCAGATTCCGGGATGAGGATTTTATGATTTTCGACAAGACACACCATGCGGCACTCGTTCATCAGCGGAGCCCTCGGCGAATCGGAGATGCGCTGGGGCAGGGAAACGGCAAAGGTGAAATTATTAGGATTGACAGCGTGGAGTTCCCTGAAGTTTCGGAGCAAGAGATAAAATACCAGACACTGTGGAAGCAATTTTACGACACGGTCGCCATTGAAAGCAGGGAAAACCCGCGTTGCCGCATGACGCACATGCCGAAGCGTTATTGGGAAAATATGCTGGAAGTGAAAGATTTGTTATAAGTGAGTGAAATACAAAACATAAAATGAGGTTCGCCATGAACATACTGTTTGTCGAGGATGATGCGATGATCGCGTCGGGTCTTGTGTATGCACTTGAACAAGAGGGGTATAACGTTACGCACAGCAAAGATATTCGTGAGGCGCGTGACGCATTGTCACACGGGAAGTTTGACCTTGCCATTCTTGATATGCAATTGCCTGACGGCACCGGGTTTGATGTGCATGAAGCACTGAAAGACACCGGCACAGCCGTCATTTTTTTGACGGTGGTTGACGATGAGGGCAACGTTGTCCGCGCGCTTGAGGGTGGTGCGGACGATTATATTACAAAGCCGTTCCGCCTGCATGAATTGCTTGCCAGGGTGAAGCGCACGTTGAACGCACATGGCGAACGCGCGTCGATATTGACGATTGGCGGCGTGACAATTAATACGGCGACGGGGAAGGCGTATGTCCATGACACATTGCTTGACCTCACCGCCCTTGAATACCGTTTGTTGCTGACGTTTGCCGCAAACAAAGGGCAAATGCTTACACGTACGCAAATATTGGAAAGCATTTGGGATTCGGCGGGGAATTTTGTGGAAGACAATACGTTGACGGTCTATGTAAAGCGTCTGCGTGAAAAATTAGGGGATGCTGTAGATATCGAAACGATCCGGGGGATTGGTTATCGTGTGGATTAGAAAAAGCGAACTCAAAAAATTATCCGCTGATATCCGCCGGATCATTGACGGGCAGGATATTGATCTCCGCGATAACTGTGAGGGGGCGTGGGGCATACTGAAAAACGATATCCACACCTTGGCTAATCTGAAAAATGAGCAGGTCAGCGCGCTGTCGCGTGAGCGGGATGTGATGAAAGATACGCTGACGAATATTTCGCATCAGTTGAAAACGCCGCTCACATCCATGATGATTATGGCCGATCTGCTGGAAAATGCGCTGGCGATGGATAATCCGCCGCCAGACAAACAGGCGGAGTTCCTCTCGAACATAAAAATTGGGCTTACGCGGATGGAATGGCTTGCTACCGCGCTGTTGAAAATGGCAAAGTTGGATGCCGGCGTGATTGAATTTTCAAAGGAATTGATACAATCCGATGCGTTGGTCACCCTTGCGCTGGAGCCATTGCAAATACTGCTTGAAATAAAAAATCAACGCGTGGAGGTGTCCGGTGAAGCCGCGCTCATCTGCGATAAACGCTGGACTGCCGAGGCGTTGACAAACACAATCAAAAACGCGTCAGAGCATTCGCCCAACGGCGGGGAAATCCGTATAGCATCCGGAAAGAACCCCATTTGCTCATGGATTTCTGTCACCGACAGCGGAGAGGGAATACACCATACGAAAATAGCGGGTCTGTTCAAACGGTTTGAAGGTTCGCGCAGCGATAAAGGATACGGTATAGGGTTGCCGCTGGCACTGGCCATCATGCGCGGGCAGAATGGCGACATTGAAGTGGACGGCGGCGGCAAAGGCACCGGTGCGACATTCACGCTGAAGTTGTATTAAGCATAGCTTGGACAAACCCGCCGTGGCGCATCGTGAAATTTTCTTTGCTTACTTTCTTGCATTACAAAGAAAGTAAGTGACTAAATTGTCACGGTCAGCGGCCAAACAGTCACCGGGAAGTCACTTTGACTTGTTATAATTTCTCCATCGAGAAAACAGGGGGATATAAAATGGCTATTTTACAGGTCGAAGATTTAACAAAAACTTACGGCAAAGGCGGCACGACCGTGACGGCGTTGGATCATGTGAGCTTCAGTGTAAATAAAGGCGAGTTTGTTGCGATTGTCGGCGCGTCCGGCTCCGGGAAATCAACGCTGATGCATCTGCTTGGCGGCGTTGACCGCCCCACATCCGGCAGCGTTGTGGTGGACGGCAATAAAATCTTTGCGCAAAATGAGAGTGAGCTGGCAATCTTCCGCCGCCGCAATATCGGACTTATCTATCAATTTTATAATCTGATTCCGACGCTGACCGCAGAGGAAAACATTATGCTGCCGCGATTACTGGACAACCGCAAGCCGGATGATGCAAAGCTCCGGAACATACTTGAAACCATTGGCCTGTCTGATCGTGCGACGCATTTGCCGAGTCAGCTTTCAGGCGGCCAACAGCAACGCGTGTCCGTCGGCCGTGCGCTGATCAATGATCCGGCGATTATTCTTGCCGATGAGCCGACCGGCAACCTTGACAGTAAATCAGGCCGTGAGGTCATTGATCTATTAAAGCTGTCAAACAAACTATACAACCAAACACTTATTATCATCACGCACGATGAAAAAATCGCCCTGCAGGCCGACCGTGTGATTACCATCAGTGACGGCAGGATACTGAGAGATGAGGCGGTGCGCTGATGAAATTGACGGCAAGATTGGCGCGCAGCCAACTGATCACCAGCAGAAAGCGTACGATTTGGACGCTAATCGGGATTGTGCTCGCAACAGCGATGATCACCGCCGTTTACGGTTTCGGTGCCAGCGGCAGTGCGGCAATCGCCGATTTGCTGGGAGAAGCCTATATCAGGCGTGAGTATACATTAACCATTATCGGCATCGGCATGATATTAAGTATCGTCATCGTTACCGCTTCAGTCATCGTGGTGTCCAATGCCTTCCGCGTCAGCGCGGGTGAGCGCACAGCGCAATTCGGTATACTAAAAAGCGTTGGTGCGACAAAGAAGCAGATCACTGAAACGATTATTTATGAAGGGTTGCTGTTGTCAGTCGTCGGAATCCCAGTCGGTATTATACTGGGTCTGCTGATACAGTTTGCGGGACTGCAAATCGCAAACTATTTGCTGGCAGACTTGAATGCGATTAATGACGAGACGCTGATATTCAGCTTTGTTATTGCGTGGCAAGCGACACTGCTGTCGATTGCCGTATCGTTTGTTACGGTGCTGTTGTCGGCATGGCTGCCGGCGCGAAAAGCGGCAAAGATCGCGGCGATTGACGCGATTCGCGGTGCGGGCGAGATCAAAGTCAAAGCAAAACAAGTGCGCGCGAACTGGCTTGTCAGAAAGCTGTTCGGATTTGAAGGTACGCTGGCGTCCAAATCGCTGAAACGCAGCAGGCGAAATTTTCGTGCGACGGTGATATCGCTGACAGTCAGCATCGTTTTGTTTGTTGGCGCCAGCAGCTTCGGCGCGCAGCTGGATCGGCTGACAAACTTGGTATTCCAGCCGGTGGACGCCAATGTGATCGGTTTTTTTCACAGTTCAATGAAAATCCATTACCGGGAGGATGGCTCTACGTTCGCGAATTTTTCATCCATCAGCAGCGAAACAGCTGAAACAATTACGGCGAGGTTAAGA
>WQVW01000168.1 GCA_009785655.1 Oscillospiraceae bacterium
CGTGCTTACCAACCTGATGCTCTACGTAGATACTGTCGAACTATACACCCAGACGTTCATACAAATCGGAACCGGCGGCGTGTGGGACGGTGTATGGACAGCGCAGCCGATAAGCTATAACGACGGTGCGTTATGGAGTGTCAATGTCGTCAGCACAGATATCGTAGACTTCGTGATACCCAATCAAACACCGGTCAAGATCGTATACAATGCACTGGTGACAATACCGATTGGTGACACAGGGAATATCAAGAACGAGATCAGCATATTCGGAACGTACGATGATGCCGGGCAAGATGATTACAATGTCAGCGGCTCAGAAGCCGGTGCCGGCGCAAGCCAGCTGGACCTCCGGGTGTTTAAAAGAGACTCTGTAGGAAACAATCTGCGCGGGGCAACATTTGATCTTTACGTGGCAGTGCTGCCGGATTACAGCGCACCTGCCGGTCTTACAGACGTACTCGCAGTCACTGTGGCAGACGGCACGACGAGAAACTTTTATCGCATCGTCACCGGCGCAACAACTGATGCAAACGGTATCGCAGTGTTCAGTGACCCATGGATCAACGCAACATATCAACTGCTGTTCCTGCTGGTCGAAACTGAAGCACCATACGGCTATACTTGGCTTGATGAATATACGTTCTTCACGGTCAATCCCCGGATATCTGACACGACAATTAGTGAGCATGAATTAATACTCGGCGCACCGATCAACCAGATATCTGACTTCATAAATATCATCAACATCCCCGATCATTTAGATCCCGGTTCTTTAAGAATACGGAAAAATTTCATCGGATTGACGAATTATCAGGTATTACAGCACTTGCAAGACTTCCAGATTGTGATTACAGATACACTCGGTGTTGAGCATACTTTCGGACTGACCGAAGCGTTGGATCCATTCGGCATTGTCCTGCAAAATATTGCACCCGGAACATACTTTATTACCGAACTAAACTACAATGTCCCAGGATACACGTTGGTGACCACCCCGCAACTGCCGTTGAGACGTTATATCATGCCGAACGATCAGGGAGAAGTACTCATCTCAATTGACAACACCTATACACCGACGATTCCACCGGATCCAATCACACCGGAAGTGCCGCCGATCCCACCCACTCCGATCACACCGGGAATTCCGCCAATACCGCCGCGGCCAATCACTCCAGGCGTGCCGCCATATACACCACCGGACTCCCCAGAGCCGATCACACCAGAGGTGCCGCCGATAGATCCACCGGAATATCCAGAATACCCGGGTGAGCCGCCAGAGGAGTCATATCCGCCTGAACCTCCGACGCCCCCAACCGCACCCCCGCCAGGTCCGCAAACAGGTGACGATCGTCAGACAACACCATACATCGTTATGCTGATTGCAGGCATCGGACTCATGGGCATCGCGGCTGTGTACATCATGCGCGAGAAAGTAATCGCCCTGGGCAAACGTTTTTCAAAACGACCGTAAGTCGATTATAGAACTTTAACATAATAACAACTGCGCCGTTTGTAAAATCAAGCGGCGCAGTTGTTTGTTTCTAATTCGTTCAAAAAACATAAATTCGGCATTGACAATATACATTGTTTTATATTATACTATGTGCAACAAGGTATATCGAAAGGAGATGCGTTATGGAAAAGGCAGAATGGCTATCGCAAGTTAGGAGAGGAATTTTAGAGTACAGTATCTTGCTTACAATTAAAAATAAAAGCATATATGGATACGAACTCATTACTGCCCTGAACAGATATGACACGCTGGCAATAACTGAGGGTACTCTGTATCCTCTGTTAAAACGTCTTGAAAAAATAAACCTTATCGTGGCAACGTGGAAAGAAACAACGCCCGGTGTTCCGCCAAGAAAATATTACGACCTTACAGAAATGGGTTGCTCGGTCTTGGATATGATGAACCATGAATGGGGCTGCTTAGTATCTGGAATATCACAAATAAAAAATGAACAGGAGATTGAATCAAATGAATGACGTGGAAAAGTATTTAAGAAAAGTGTCTGCCGGTCTTTATAGGCTGCCCGAAAATGAAAAAAACGAAATATTGCGTGAAATCCAAAGCCATATCTATGAAGCCGAAAGCAGGCAAGAGCCTGTGCAAGTGGTCTTGGATAAGCTCGGTTCACCGCTTAAACTTGCCCAGTCCTATGTCAATATCCATAGCATAGATAGTGGCAGCCTGAATTTTCGCAGTGTTTTGAGTAATATGGCTTTCTTTATGTCGGCTGGCCTGTCCGGAGTATTTGTTTTGCCAACCTTATTAATTATGACTTTCACCTTTTTAATCTCTGCCATTGGCATTGTTGGCTATTCTATCATTAATCTTTTTATAGATTTGCCAGGAAATATCATGCTTGGTGACGGAGTCGTATTAACAGGCTTTTCTGCAGTGATAGTCGCTTTAATAGTGGGCGCGATTTTTGCCATACTAGCTTATCTTAGCTGGTGGACTCTCAGAAAGTATTTACTTTTTATATCGCAACGCTATAAGAAACTACGCATGTTAAAATAATCAAGGAACGCTTGTAAAAAACTTAGGGAAAAGGAGTAGCCGTCAGCTACTCCTCCATGCAAAATGTATCTAATTTTTGAGAGAGCGGGGATTTGAGACGATAGCACATCTCAAATCCCTGTCCCTCATTCAGGCTGGTCGGGATAGTAATACAGAACTTTCCAGCAAAAGGAAATGTTCTTACAACTTCAAATGCTGTAAGAACACCCCGACTGGTCCGAGTGACAGGACTTGAACCTGCGGCCTCTTGACCCCCAGTCAAGCACGCTACCAACTGCGCCACACCCGGTTATTCGCGCTCCCCAAATGAGAAGCTTGGTCATTATAGCATACTACTTCCCTCTTTTCAAGTCTTTTTTCCAACGTTCAGGGCGCACTAAACAGTGTTTGCCGTATCCGATAAGATCCTCTCTGCCAGCGGCTTTTAACGCTTTGTTGACCCTTCGCTGATTCTCCGGCTTTTTCCATTGTAACAGCGCGCGCTGTGCGGCCTTTTCTTCCCATGTGCGCGGAACATATACTGGTTTCATCGTCCTTGGATCAATGCCAGTGTAGTACATGCATGTGGAGAGCGTACCCGGGGTCGGATAAAAATCCTGCACTTGCTCTGGACTTTTGCGTGATTTGTTCAAATACTCCGCAAGGGCGATCGCGTCATCGACTGTACTGCCGGGGTGCGATGAGATCAGGTACGGCACCAGATACTGCTCCTTACCGTATCTGGCATTCATCCTTTTGTATTTTTCGGAGAATTTTTCATACACCTGATTGCCCGGCTTGCCCATGTAATAAAGCACACTGTCAATGCAATGCTCCGGTGCGACTTTGAGTTGTCCGGAAATATGGTTTTTCACCAACTCTGCAAAAAACTCTCCGTTTTTGTCCAGCATCAAGTAATCAAATCTCACACCGGAGCGTATGAACACCTTTTTTATGCCCGGTATCTTTGTAAGTTTGCGCAATAACGTTAAATAATCCGTATGATCCGCGTCTATGCTTCTGCACGGCTCCGGCGCGAGACAATTTCTCCCGACACAGATGCCGTTTTTCAGCTGCTTATCACAAGAAGGCCGCCTGAAATTCGCGGTCGGTCCGCCCACATCATGGACATAGCCTTTGAATTCAAGGTCACTCACAAATCCCTCCACCTCACGGATAACCGACTCATGGCTGCGGGACCCCACGATCCGGCCTTGGTGGAACGCCAACGCGCAGAAATTGCACCCGCCAAAGCACCCTCTGTTATGGATCACAGAGAATCGCACTTCCTCAATCGCCGGGACTCCCCCGGCTTTTTCATACATCGGGTGCACCTTGCGGGTATACGGCAATTCATACACCGCATCAAGTGCCGCAGTAGAGAGATTGGCCGCCGGCGGGTTGATAATCAGCACCCGATCCTGACAATGCTGTATCACTGCCCTGCCGCGTACCGAGTCATGTTCTTCATATTGTATCATCGCGGCTTTGGCATATTCCTTTTTGTCGGACGACACCGATTCAAATGACGGACAATCTACATGCGGATATACGCAGACGGACGCGTCAGC
>WQVW01000169.1 GCA_009785655.1 Oscillospiraceae bacterium
TACAGTATAATACAAATCAACCCGCCGGAACCTTCGTTGATGATCCGCTGCAGTGTAATCTGCAGTTTCGATTGCGTTTCCTCCGGCATTTTTTTTATTTTTGCGTTCAACCCCTCTCCGGCGATATCATACAGTGATTTGCCGAACATGTTGGATTCCCATATCTTGCTGGCATCCCCCTCGAACTCTTGCAGCAAAAAACTGATAATATCCTCCGACGACCGCTCTCCGCCGACGGCGGGGGAGACTTCGGTTTCTATATTCGCCATAATCATATGAATCGACGGCGCAGAGGCTTTGAGTTTCACACCGTATCTGCCGCCCTGGCGGACAATTTCCGGTTCTTCCAGCCGCAGTTCCTCGCGGCTTGGCATGACTATGCCGTAACCGTTTTCCTTCACATCCCGCAACGCCGAATCAATTCTGTCATACTCACGCTTTATCGTGGACAACGCCGTCAACAGCGAGATCAAATCACCATCGTCTTGGATTTCAAACCCGGATTGCTCGCTGAGTGTTGTATAAAACAGCTCCCGCGGAATCTCCAGCGTTGTCATCACCACACCACGCCCCAAGTCCATTTCAAGCACCGCGGCGAATGTTATGTTCTCGCACGCCCCGATCTCGGCCACCGCACCTTGCACATCTCTGATACGATTCAGATTCAGCAAGCTCTTCCGAATCGTCTCCAACAGCGTATGCTTTATCGAGTGCTCCATCGGCAACGCGTCTACCCATGGTGGCAGGAAAATACCCAGCTCATAAACAGGGAATTCGTACAGCACGGATTTGATGATGTTCTCAATATCAGAATCAGTCAGCGTCATGCAATTGGCGGCGATGCAAGTCACGCCGTACTTTTCGGACAACTCTTCGCGCAGCGTCTGTGCGTGCATGGATGACGGGTCTGCAGAGTTAATCAGGATCAGGAACGGCTTGTTGATCGCTTTCAGTTCGTCGATCACCCGCGTTTCAGGTGCTATGTAATCGTCCCGGCCGATCTCGCCGATCGTGCCATCGGTGGTGATGACCACGCCGATGGTCGAGTGTTCGGCAATCACCTTGTGCGTACCGGTTTCGGCAGCCTCGGTCATTGGGATGTCATAATCGAACCACGGGGTTGTCACCATGCGTTCCTCATCTCCCTCGAACTGACCCACCGCACCCTCGACCATGTATCCAACGCAGTCGATCAACCGCACCGAGAACATCGCGCCGCCGTCCATGGTGATTTGCACCGCCTCTTCCGGGACAAACTTGGGTTCCGCCGTCATGATCGTGCGGCCGGATCCGCTTTGCGGAAGCTCATCCTGCGCCCGCTCTTTCTGATAGACATTTTCGATATTGGGGATCACCAGCGTCTCCATAAATCGTTTGATAAAAGTGGATTTCCCCGTCCGCACCGGGCCGACTACCCCTATATATATATCGCCGCCGGTACGCAGCGCGATATCCTCATATATACTGCGTTCGTTCACGTAAACTCCTCCTTATGGGTTTGATTTAATGCGCAGACAGTCGGGCTTATAAAACCCTCCTTGCGCAACCGTTTCGTTCCCAGCCTTGCAGGCCGAAACCACGAAACGTGGTTATTGCTAATATCTATGAGGATAAGCTTCATTTTATACTGCTTGTTTTGGTTTGTCTGAAAAATTCCCTTACGTGTTAGCTATAAAACACACCACAGCACCAACACCAGCCCCGCAGCAAACAAAATCGAAAAGATCAGCTTGTTATGGTTCGCCAGCCATACAGGGAGGAATATATCAAATCCGACGCTGGGGTTATCTGTATATTTCCGACCCAACACGGTCAGCGGGCATCTCCATTTGAAAATCAACAGAATAATCGCTTCGACAAAAACCAGTCCTATGCAAAACCAGACCAGCCTATTGACTCTGTCAAATATCCCTGCATACAGTATGTAAAAAACAGCAGCGGCCATCACACACCATATTGCCGTGTGAAGCAGTTTGATCAAAAGAAGCTTTGTGTTGCGTTTCATTTTCACTCACCATCCATATCCGCACTATACACTAAACCCAGAGAAAAATCAAAATCCGCTATTGACAAATGGCAGCGCGAGGAGTATAATCCTACAAAACATACTAAATATATATGCATTGTATATTTACGGAGGGAAGCGTCATGGCAAAAATCGCAGGGAGTCTCACTGATTTGATCGGCAAAACACCGCTGCTGCGTCTTGATAAATTCGCGAAAGCGGAAGATTTACAGGCAAATCTTATCGCCAAGCTTGAATACTTCAACCCCGCCGGCAGCGTGAAGGATCGCATCGCGTTAGCAATGATCGAAGACGCAGAGCAGCGCGGCATGCTGAAACCCGGTGCGGTGATCGTTGAACCCACCAGCGGCAACACCGGTGTCGGCCTGGCGTCTGTCGCCGCCGCCCGCGGATATCGCGTGATCCTGACCATGCCGGAAACGATGAGCATCGAACGCCGAAAGCTCCTCACCGCCCACGGGGCAGAGCTTGTGTTGACTGACGGCGCAAAAGGCATGACAGGCGCGATTGAAAAGGCGTTTGAAATCGCCAAGAATACACCCGGTGCGTTCCTGCCGGATCAGTTCACCAATACCGCCAACCCAAAAATGCACGAAAAAACCACCGGCCCCGAAATTTGGGAAGATACCGATGGCAATGTGGATATTTTCGTGTCCGGCATAGGCACCGGCGGCACCATCACCGGTGTCGGGCGGTTTTTGAAATCGAAAAATCCGAATATTCAAGTCATCGCGGTTGAACCCGCAGATTCCCCGATACTGTCCGAAGGTCGCGCCGGGGCGCACAAACTGCAGGGGATCGGTGCCGGATTTGTTCCGCAGGTGCTGGATACCGACCTTTATGATGAAATCATCACCGTCAAAAACGACGACGCGTTTGACACCAGCCGCAAGATCGCACGCACCGAGGGACTGCTTGTCGGCATTTCCTCCGGCGCGGCAGTATGGGCGGCTGCCCACGCGGCGGCAAGGCTGGAGAACAAAGGCAAATCTATCGTCGTCATCCTGCCAGACACGGGCGAGAGATATCTGTCAACATCGTTGTTTGAATCGCCTTAAATATAATACTCATCCGCACCTTTTTGCGAATCCATAATCGTTTGCAGCGTGATGCCGTCGAGGTATCCGTCAATAACGTTTTGCAGTCCTTGCCATATCGGCAGCGTCGTGCAAGATCCGCTGTGTTCGCATTGATTAGGGTCGTCATCCAAGCAGGCAACGGTGGAGAGTCCACCCTCAGTGATCCGCAATATTTCACCCACCGTGTACTGCGCCGGCTCACGCGCTAACATATACCCACCTTGATATCCGCGATTGGTGCGCAGCAGATCTGAACGGTTGAGCATCGGGACAATCTGCTCTAAATATTTTTTTGAAATTCCCTGCCGTTCCGCTATATCTTTCAGGGCAATAAATCCCTCGCCGCGGCGTTCCGCCAAATCCAAAAGCATTTGCAGGGAGTAACGGCCTTTCGTTGAAATTATCATTGATTGCACCCGCCTTGTTTTTATCATTTGCTGGGACAGTAATACCCACTATATCATAGGTATTATATGTTTTCAAGCAATTTCCAATTCATCTATTGACAATACCCGCATAATGCGCTATGCTCAATAGCATACTAACATTGTAGGTATTGCGTGTAAGAAGGGAGAAGAAAAGCATGTTCCTACACGCTCACATGTATTTTGGGAGGCTCGTCAGGCGCAACTTCCGTAATGGACGAATGTGTCAATGCATAATCTAACCAACCATAATTATATCAAGTTTCGCTCAACACGAAACGATTAAAAAGGAGAGATTTTGCAATGAGCAAGAAAAATTATAAATTTGAAACCCTTCAACTTCACGTGGGACAAGAGTCCCCGGATCCCGCGACAGACGCACGCGCGGTGCCGATCTACATGACAACGTCTTATGTCTTTTCCGATACAGCACAAGCAGCGGGCAGATTCGCCCTCAGTGAAGGCGGCAATATCTACACACGTTTGATGAATCCCACAACCGATGCGTTTGAA
>WQVW01000170.1 GCA_009785655.1 Oscillospiraceae bacterium
ATATACGCACAAGATAGGTCAGGGCATTGTAAAGGGCGATACAGGGTCCTTCAGAAAAATCCCCCTGAACCTTATTTTGCGCACCCTAGATATCTACATAACGCAATTAAATTAACAAGGAGTTTTATTCTTTACTATGGCGGAAAAATTGAAAATCATATCGCTTGGCGGCTTGAATGAAGTCGGCAAGAATCTCACCGTGTACGAATACGGTGCGGATATCCTAGTGATAGACTGCGGACTGGGATTTCCTGACGACGAAATGTACGGCGTTGATATAGTCATTCCGGATTTTACGTATCTGGTGAAAAACAAGGACAGAATCCGCGGCATTGTACTGACGCACGGGCATGAGGATCATATCGGCGCGCTGCCGTATCTGATGCGTGACATTAATGCGCCGATCTATGCGACGCCGCTGACGGCGGGGCTTGTGAAGATCAAGCTGCAAGAACACGGCCTGTCCGAAAAAGTGGAGCTGAATGTGAAAAAGGCCGGGGAGTCATTCAAGTTCGGCTGTTTTAAGGTGGAGCTTATCCACACGAATCACAGTATCCCCGATGCAGTGTCGTTGGCAATCAAAACACCTGTCGGCATGATTGTCCACACAGGTGACTTTAAAATCGACACAACACCGATTTCCGGCGGCATGATCGACCTAGCTCGATTCGGGGAGCTTGGCAAAAGAGGCGTCCTGGCACTGTTGTCGGATTCGACCAATATCGAAAAACAAGGATACTCTATGTCAGAGAGTCATGTCGGTGTGCGGTTAGATGAACTTTTCCGCGGCTGCACTCAACGGATTCTTGTCACGACATTTGCATCGAACGTCCACAGAGTCCAGCAGGTGATTGACTGTGCCGTGAAATACGGCAGAAAAGTCGCTATCACCGGACGTAGCATGGAAAACGCCGTGAGGGTGTCTACAGAATTAGGTTGCGTCAACATTCCGGAGGGCGTGTTGATGGAGGTTAGCCAGATAAAAAATCTGCCAGCTGACAAGATTGTTATCGTGACCACAGGCTCACAAGGTGAACCGATGAGTGCTTTGCACCGTATGGCTTTCTCTGGACACCGGCAGATTGAGATAAAGGCCGGAGACCGGGTGATTATCTCCGCGTCCGCTGTACCGGGGAATGAGAAGACGGTTTCCCGCGTAATTGACGAGCTGTTCAGGCGCGGTGCGGATGTCATATACGACAAAATCACCGACCTGCATGTTTCAGGCCACGCATATCAGGAAGAGTTGAAGATGATTTTCGCATTGGTTAAGCCAAAATTTTTCATGCCGATTCATGGTGAATACCGGCATTTGAACATGCACGCAAAGCTTGCCAAACAGATGGGATTGGCGCAGAAAAATGTTATGATTGCCGACATAGGCCAGGTGGTGGAACTGTCTAACAGAGCCATCAGCAAAAATGGATCTGTACCGTCAGGGCGTGTGTTTGTTGATGGCACAGGTGTTGGAGATGTGGGCTCCGTTGTCCTGCGGGATCGTAAACATTTGGCGAAAGACGGAATGCTGGTGGTCATTGTCAACCTATCCGCCGAAGACGGCAGCCTTGTTGCGGGGCCCGATATCATCACGCGCGGATTCATTTACGTAAAAGAATCGGAAGAGTTAATGCGCGAGTTGAAGAACATGGTTACCGCTACGCTGGAACGTTGTGAAAGCGAAAAAATTACTGACTGGTCGGCGTTAAAAAGCGCAATAAAAGGCGACCTCTCGGATTACCTTTACAAGAAAACAAAGCGGAATCCGATGATTCTGCCGGTTATTTCGGAGATATAGGCTGTAGGGGCGAACATTGTTCGCCCGTGGATGTTGCTATATTTTCCAAGGAAACGGACGGGCGCACACTGTGCGCCCCTACATAGGCTACCGCAAAACATGGGGAAAAAATATGAACATACAGATTTTCGGAAAATCCAAGTGCTTCGACACGAAGAAGGCGGAGCGGTATTTTAAAGAGCGCGGGGTCAAGTTCCAGCGCATTGATATCCTGGACAAAGGTCTTAGCCGCGGGGAGTTCAACAATGTCAAGCAAGCGGTGGGCTTATCTGCGATGATTGACGATAAAGCGAATGGCGCGGAGATTCTGACCTATCTTGCACATGATGCGGATCGTGAAGAAAAGCTGTTGGAAAATCCGGCGTTTATCAAGACGCCGGTTGTCCGGAATGGGAAGAAAGCGACGATCGGATATTTTCCGGATGTTTGGAAAACGTGGGAGGGTTAGCTTGTGACACAACAGATGGCGCTGGGTTCTGACGATAACAGGCAGTATCATATCGCGCTCTCCCCAGGGGATTGCGCATATGCGATATTGCCCGGTGACCCCGGCAGGGTGGAAGAAATTGCCGGGTATTTGGAAAATCCGCAATTCGTGGCGGAGAAACGGGAATATCGGACTTACTCCGGTACAATTGCCGGTAAAAAAGTGTATGTTACATCCACCGGAATCGGCGGTCCGTCAGCCGCCATCGCGCTGGAAGAACTGTATAAATGCGGCGTGCGCACGTTCATCCGTGTTGGTACATGCGGCGGAATGCAGCCGGACATTATGCCTGGGGATGTAATCATCGCGACGTCGGCGATTCGCGCTGAGGGTACAAGCGAGGAATATCTGCCGCCTGGATACCCGGCCGCCGCGAATTTTGCGGTAACATCGGCGTTGGAATCGGCGGCGCGATCCCTTGGGCTGACGCACCATGTTGGCGTTGTCCATAGCAAGGATTCTTTTTATGGCCAGACAGAACCTGACAGTATGCCGATGGCGGAACAGTTGAAAGATCGCTGGTCAGCGTATATCCGTGCTGGGTGCCTGGCTTCAGAGATGGAGGCCGCCGCACTGTTTTCGGTGGGATTGTGCAGAAACGCCAGCGTCGGTGTTGTGCTGACGGCAGTGTGGAATCCCGAACGGCACAAAATGGGATTGGAACAGACAGAATATCATTCAAATGACAGAGCCATATCCTGCGCTGTGAAAGCGATTGAATTACTGATGGCTGCGGAAGAACCATTGTAGGGCGGAACGAGGAAAAACACCCGCCGACTGCGGTCGGCACCCTCTTTGCTAAAGAGGGCTAAGAGATTAATTTCCCTTCGCCAGTCCCCTATGCAATATTGTTACCATCATAAACGGCCCCGCCGAAGATTCGGACGGGGTCTTTTGTTTGCAGTGTATCGGCGATGAAGACTGTTATCTTGTCGTTCAATCCATAAAAATCTTCCACCGTGCCTATCGAGAGTTCGCCTGCGGCGTTGAGTGCACCCGCATTCACAACACCGCCGATGACGTTGATGTTGCCGTCGCGGGATTCGATTGTGCCGCGTATAAATGTCTTCCCGCCGGAGATTGATATGGATTGTTCAGCGCGCATATCGCCTAAAACATTGATGTGTGCATTTTGCCAAGGCTTGCCAATGATAATCTCACCCGCGCTGGTGATATCGCCGGTGACCAACAGTTCCGCCGGATTATGATAAGCGTAATCGCCATTGACTGACATGATGGATTCGGGATCGGCACCAATGTAAATCCCGCCGCCGATGGTAACGCTGCCGCCATATTGTTCGTACTGCGCTGTAATCACACTGCCCTGTATGGACACGTTCAATGACCCGCCTGCGCTGTCGAACCGTATCCGCCGTGCGTCTATAGACGCGGCCTCTATTTCGCCGCCGTGACACTGTACGATGCCGCTGGCACTTATCTCAAAGCTTGCCCGAACCGCGCAGCGGGGGGATATAAATATCCCGGATTTTGCGCTGACAGATCGGGTACTGACAGCACCGCCGGCGATATTCAGTGTATGGATGCCGATCAATTCGGCCATCTCACTGACATCGCTGAAGAAGAGCGGCGTATCGTCCAGCACGCAGACAGATTTGCCGTTTAATGCACCGGGAATTGGATTTGTGCTGTTTATCGGATAGGCGGGAGACGGCAGAGGATGTGTGTAAAAATGCGCATTCTGCGCATCGTAATTTGTCGGTAAATAACCGTCCCAGAAA
>WQVW01000171.1 GCA_009785655.1 Oscillospiraceae bacterium
GTCTAACGAGCATCATTTGAAAGACAATCTGAAATCTCTTGAATCGAAAGCACTGCCACAAGCCGTCTTGGAAAAACTGAATCAGCTGTTTGGCGATGTAGACTGCGTATGCGCGCAGGATACCTGGTAATTATACGCGTTATAAAGATTTAATATATCAAAAAAAGCAGTGGAGAGAGACTTTTTGAAAATAGTCTCTCTCCACTGTTTTATGCGGCTTGTCACAGTAGAACTTATTTCTTCTTTTCGGCATTCGGCGTTGTATTCAGATTGATATTCATTCCGGCAATGCCTTCGCGCATATTGGTGTCGGCGATTTTGTTCTGCATATTCAGGTGATCCATCACGCCGATGTTGCCGGCTTTCAATGCCTCAGCAATAGCCAGCGGAACCTGCGCTTCCGCTTCCACGACTTTGGAGCGCATTTCTTCCACTTGTGCTCGCATCTCCTGCTCACGCGCGAAAGCGATGGCGCGGCGCTCTTCAGCCCTGGCCTGGGCGATCTGCTTATCTGCCTCTGCCTGATCGATTTGCAGCTGCGCACCGATATTCCTGCCAACGTCAATATCGGCGATGTCGATCGACAAAATTTCATACGCCGTGCCGGAGTCCAATCCTTTATTCAAGACTGTTTCTGAAATCATGCACGGATTTTCAAGCACCTCTTTATGCGATGCGGCAGAGCCTATCGTAGTGACGATCCCTTCGCCAACGCGGGCGAGTATTGTATCTTCACCGGCACCGCCAACCAGGCGGGTGATATTGGCGCGGACAGTGACTTTGGCCATCGCCTTGATCTCAATACCGTTTACTGCCATCGCCGAAACCATTGGCGTCACAATAATTTTTGGCATAACGCTGATGCGCACCGCCTCAAACACATCGCGCCCGGCCAAATCTATCGCGGCAGCGCGCTCAAAACTCAGCTCCATATTCGCCCTGTGGGCGGCAATCAATGCGTCAACTACGTTATCCACCCTGCCGCCAGAGAGCAGGTGACTCTCCAGCTGATTCTGGCTAAGTTCAAGCCCCGCTTTTGAGCCTTTAATCAAGGGATTAATCACCCGAATGGGTCGAACCCGCCGCAAACGCATTCCCACTAACGAGAAAATACGGACTTTCACACCCGCAGATATGGCGGAAAGCCATAGTCCGAAAGGTATAAAATAGAAAAACAGACAGACAACCAGGATCACAAGCAGAATCACAACCCACAGCAAAACAGCCGGACCTCCTATCGCCGAAGCATATACCATAATCAAAAAATCTCCTTTCAGATTTTATTTTACAACGGTAACAAACAATTTCCGATCTCTTAAATCCACCACTTTCACGCGCTGATTGACAGGTATATATTTAGCGTCTGAACAACATACCTCTACACTGGTGCCTTCTATATTCGCCTGACCAAAGGGGCGCAGTGCCGTTCTGGTAATACCCTCTTTCCCCAGAAAATTTTCCAGCGCGGAAAAATCTATTTTATCTTCCAATAAAGTTTCTTTCAGAATAAATTTGCCATAGAGCTGTTTGCGTTTTAAATAACGGAAGAAAAACACGCCTGCCACGACGAGTGCGACAACCTTTCCAGCCATAATGAAAATGCCGAAAGGCACATAAGCCACGTTGATAAAAATGGAAGCGGCCATAACAAGCAATCCAAAGGTGCCAAGAATCCCAAAGCCTTCCAGAAAAACATCCACCACAATCATCACCACCGCCGCCAGTGACAGTCCCAATGCCAAATATATCATAATAGGCACTCCTTTCCACAATTTTTCCACGGAAAACATAACGATTATATGTAGTTCTATACAAAAATATTAGCATAGTTGACGTACTATGTCAACAAACATCAATGGGAAAACATTGCCGTTATTATGGTGTCTATTAAAATTCAATGTATTTTCTTAAAGTTAATGGACGCACCGTGTGCGCCCATCACAATTCTTATACAAATTCAGCACCGCGTGCTTCCAGCTCAGTCAGGGAGATAATGCGCAACATCAGCGTCCCGCTCCTGTCGCCGTCTGTAAGCCGCTCCAACACGCCGATAACTTCTACCCACGCATTTTCCGGAAATGGAGTGATACCGTCCGGGTTGAGTTCAAATCCGCGCGGCTCCTCACCGCAGCAACCCATTGTATAGCGGATTACATAGTAAAATGTCTCCCCCGTTGGCGGCCAATGGAATGTTCTGAACAAACCCTCATATCGTATCGTCCTGCCCACATAGCGGCTTGAGTTTAAAACGATGTCTTCCATCTGTTCAACAAAAAAACGTTCCCCGATTTCAACGACATCGTCCGAGTCTCCGTTGGACGCACATCCTGTCAAGAACAACACTGCGAATAAAAGTACAGCAAATTTTTTCATCGATAACTCCTTATGGCGGGAAATTGTATGGGCGCACATTTGTGCGCCCACTGTTTCAGGGGTTAATTTACCTCAAACTCTCCTGCGAGCCTTTGCTTCTTGACCATGCATGCATGGCAAGTGCCACAGCGATAACGCCGAATGCCGCAAGCACGCGGAAGAACTCGCCAATCTGTGCGTCCCCAAAAAGCTGTGCACCTGCATTGGCCGTCAAAATAAACATCGTGTGGAATAGTATAACACCCAGCAGCGCCTGCTTCGTGGTGGCGCGCTGAACCGATGCCCCGCCGACCAACAGTGCCGCAACGGAGTATGTGCCGACCGCCACATGAGAACCAGTGGTCGCGACAACGCCGATATTCTGCAGCGAGATCAACTGTCCGTATGCGGCAAGTACGGTGGATATAATCACCGCTATAATGCGCACTCTGTTGACATTGATGCCGGAAGACGTGGCCACTGAACGATCTTGCCCGACTGTGCGCATGTTTTGACCGAGTTTTGTGTTCATGAACCACGGTATCGCCATAAACAACCCAGCGATAATGACATACGTCAATACCGGGAGATGCACCATTCGCAAGGACGCCAAAATCTCTGGAATCCAGGTCAAGCCGTATATTGCGCCGGCTAATATGATGTATAAAATCTGTCTCACCGGTACAAACGGGCTCTTTTGCAGCACTTTCTTCTGGAAAATGCGCCACAATTGCAACAGAACCGCAATGACCACGCCACCTTCCACCGCGTGCAGAAGGAGCAAGCGTGTTGAGCTGGCAAACGCATTCACCGCCGGTATAAGGCTGACAGCCCAGATAACAGCTGTCGGTACAAATACCTTCAGCAGTTTTTTAAATCGCAGATCTTTCTTCCGCAGAAACCGGTATATCAAGAGAAACGCCGAGACGGCGGCAACAGCATAAAAGATGATATCAATTACCGCACTCATCGGCACGTTGTCGATCGCTTGCCGCAAGTTACCGTCAAGATTTATAATGTTCCGCACGCCGACACCGGTGGGGATCATCAAGTCTGGTGCGTTGATTGGTATCAATCCGCCCAACGCGAACAGGAAAATAAACTGGTAAACTCCGTCGGAGAAGTACCCTGCAACCAGGCCGCCGATCATCTCCGTACCCTTCATCTTGTTGTACAGTTTGCCGACCAGGAATCCGAAAAATACAGCCAGCGGTGTGGATATCAGTGCCGCGTATATGACACCTGTGATCCCCTCTCCGCCGAACAGCACCACGATAAATATCGCCATCTGCGCGGCAATCGCCCCAATGACAATACCGAAGTTAAGTCCAAGCCCTGCGATAACCGGGATAATCAGGCTCATCACCATAAAGGTGTTGCGCCCTATTCTGAGGAACAGCTCCTCAAACAAGGTTGGCAGTGTGAACGTGGAGTAACGGAATGCGGCGAGACACAATATGACGAACAGCACTGTGACGTTGTTTTGAATCAGGAATTTTTTAGTCTTTTGCAAAATCAATTTATGGTCGTTTGTGAATTGACTCATCTCGCATCCCCCCTCGCTCTGCTCAACGCATAAAGAATGATTCCGTTGGAGATAATCATCCGCATGATCTCTGACAAGTTACCCTCTGGCACTGCCAGGTTA
>WQVW01000172.1 GCA_009785655.1 Oscillospiraceae bacterium
CCCTTCGCGGCGGCTGGTTTGGCCTTGATAACGGCACCCAGCAGCGCGGTATAGTTGTCCATAAGCTTCTCCGCACCGAACGACACTTTGCCAATCGGACAGTGGATGATGTTTGTTTTGTCAAGCCTATACTCGATTTTACCGGCCTTGATCTCCGTCACCGCTTGGGCGATGTTTGGTGTGACTGTGCCGGCTTTCGGTGTCGGCATCAAGCCTTTCGGACCCAAGACTTTACCCAGTCGACCGACCGTACCCATCATGTCCGGCGTGGCAACGACCACGTCGTAGTCGAAGAAGTTTTCCTTCTGGATTTTGTCAACCATATCTTGCCCGCCGGCGAAGTCCGCCCCGGCGTCAATCGCCTCTTGAACGCGTTCTTCTTTACAGAATACAAGCACTCTGCGAGATTTACCGGTGCCGTGCGGGAGCACAATTGCACCCCTGACCTGTTGGTCAGCATGGCGGGAGTCTACACCCAATTTAATGTGCAGTTCAACCGTTTCGTCAAACTTGGCTTTCGCGGCAGAGACGACCAGTGAAAATGCCTCTTCTGGGTCATACAGATTCAGTTTATCAATAGATTTTTCGCTTTCCCTATAATTCTTTCCTCTAAACATATCTCTTAACCCTCCGCTACTGTGATGCCCATGCTGCGTGCCGTTCCGGCGACCATACGCATGGCGGATTCAACGCTGCTGGCGTTCAGATCCGGCATTTTTAGCTCCGCGATTTTGCGCAGCTCATCTTTTGATATCTGCGAAACCTTTTCCTTCTGCGGAACGCCGGAGCCTTTGTCTATATTACAAGCCTTTTTCAAAAGTACTGGAACAGGCGGTGTTTTTGTGATGAAAGAAAAACTTCTGTCCGCGTATACTGAAATGACAACAGGGATGATCATACCGTCGTCGTTTTTTGTTCTGTCGTTGAACTCTTTTGTGAAAGCACCTATGTTAACACCGTGCTGACCAAGTGCGGGGCCCACGGGAGGCGCGGGCGTCGCTTTTCCAGCAGGGATTTGCAATTTGATTTTGCCTACTTCTTTTTGTGGCGGCATTTCGCCACCTCCTTCAATTCATAATTAGCAAGCCGCAGGGGCGGCCGTTGGCCGTCCGTTGGCATTTTGATTTAGGTTTTGAACGCTGTTTTGGATTTGCGGACGGAAAATGCGACCGCCCTCTACGAAACAGCTTCTATCTGGTCAAAATCCAGATCCACCGGTGTTTCCCGGCCGAACATGGATACAATTACGCGTGCGCGGTTTTTATCGACCTCAATTTCTTCCACGGTACCCAAAAAGCCCATCAATGGGCCATCGGTTACTTTGACTGTTCCACCGACCTCAAAACCGACAATCACTTCGTGTCGCTCTATCCCCAGCGCGAGGATTTCATCCTCGGTCAAAGGGATGGCTTTGTTCTGAGAGCCTACAAATCCGGTAACGCCCCTGACGTTGCGCACAAGGTGCCAGCTGACGTCATTCATCAACATTTTGATCAGGACGTATCCAGGGAAAGTCTTGCGTTCAACCGTTTTTGTTTGAGAATCGTGTACTTCCGTCACCATTTCAGTCGGGATCTTGATTTCTAAAATCTGATCCTGCATTTTACGGTTTTCAGCCGCTTTTTCAATGGTGGTCGCTACGGCGTTCTCGTATCCGGAATATGTGTGAACCACATACCATCTTGCTTCTTCTGCCATAACCGCGATTAACCCCCAAATTGCCCAAGCAGCCGTATAGCCTGGAATATCTGCCCGGCAATCTGGTCAATCCCCCATATCACAATCGCCGTAGCAACCATGAGACTTAGGGCTATGACTGTATTATTCACTGTCTGTTTCGGCGTTGGCCAAACCACTTTTTTAAGCTCGCCCCGCATTTCGCGGAACCACTTTTTTATGCGGTTGTCACGCCGTTTTTTGCGCTTACGCTCTGGCGTTTTTTCAATCTTTTCTTCTGACATTATTGATTCCCCCTACTTCGTTTCGGAGTGTACCGTATGTTTGCGGCAGAAACGGCAATACTTGTTTAACTCAAGCCTGTCCGGCGTGTTCTTCTTGTTCTTCGTGGTGTCATAATTCCTCTGTTTGCAATCATTACATCGTAATGTGACCTTAACTCTCATCTCGTCGCGGCGCCTCCTTTTCCTAATAGCCTCCCTGTTTGGATTTGCAGATTGTTAGATACTCGGTTAAAAGCAATGATCGCGCAGGCTGCCGCGCCTTGGCGATTACGCTTTTTACGTCCAGTTATCCGGTTAATTCCAGAAAAATTAACCCATCTGCCGACAGGTAAAGGCATTATAGCACACAACGATTGCGGCGTCAACACTTTTTTGTATATGTTGGGGGAGTTGCATCTGTCAAAACGCCGATAGGGGGGTGAACGATGGTCACGCATAAAATTCGTTGCGTTTTCAGGGGCGGCGAGAACACTTGTGTGGCCCTGCAAGCAATGTGCTGAAGCACCAAATATTTTGACTTTTCCCAGCCTTTCTGGTACAATTATTCATTAAAAACGATATCTGGAGGTATGGCGGCATGAGAGAAGCAAACATTGACATTGGGGATTACGAGGCGAAGATGATAGACGAGATCCGTGCGCAGGTGGGGGATTCTGATGTATTGCTGGCACTGTCCGGCGGGGTGGATTCTGCGGTGTGCGCGGCGTTGCTGGCGAAGGCGATCCCCGGCAGATTGCACTGCATTTTCGTCGATCACGGCCTGATGCGAAAGCACGAAGGCGACGAGGTCGAGGCCGCGTTCCGTGACCGTGACCTGAATCTCATCCGTGTGGATGCCGCTGTAAGATTCCTGAACAAGCTCGCCGGTGTGACCGACCCGGAGCAAAAACGCAAGATCATCGGTGAGGAGTTCATCCGCGTGTTCGAGGAGGAATCGAAAAAACTCAGCGGAATCAAGTTCCTGGCACAGGGGACAATCTACCCAGACATCGTTGAGTCTGGCAAAACCGAGGGATCGGCGAACATCAAAAGCCACCACAACGTGGGTGGATTGCCGGAGGACATGGCGTTCGATGGGCTTGTTGAGCCATTGCGCGGCCTGTACAAAACCGAAGTACGCGCACTTGGACGCAATCTCGGCCTGCCGCCGGAACTGACGGAACGCCAACCGTTTCCCGGCCCCGGTCTTGCGGTGCGTTGCATCGGCGAAATCACGCACGAAAAGCTGGAGACGCTGAGAGACGCGGACGCGATCTTCAGGGAAGCGGTTGACAATTTTGCCGCCGAATCAAGCACAGAACGGCCGGATCAATATTTCGCGGTGCTGACCGATACCCGCTCGGTTGGTATCAGCGGCGATGTGCGGGCGTACGGATACACAGTCGCCCTGCGTGCGGTGAAGACAAAAGATTACATGACCTGCGAATACGTCCCGCTGCCACACGACCTGCTGGGCAGCGTTGCCGTGCAGATCGTAGCCGAATGCGCAGACGTCGGGCGTGTGGTGTATGACATAACAGGGAAGCCCCCGGCGACGATAGAGTGGGAGTAGGCAACATAACGATTGAAACCCTTGAAAACACAGGACTTTACGAGGTTGGATTTGCCTTTTGATAACAGTTTGATAACAGGAGAATTTTAGGGATTATTCCTGTGTCGCAGGTGGTTAGTGGGTAACTGCCACCGAAAATCCATCAATTAAAACGGCTTTGCTGATATGAAGATTATCAGCAGAGCCGTTTTTTCTGCGCCGGTTTAGTCTTTGTGGAGTTCATCGACGAGGGCATCACTCAACTCCACGGATGGAATCTTGACCCATTGACCTGTGGTATCCAGTTCCGGGTATTTATACCGCCATTGGTCATACTCGGCTTTCGTTATTTCACCGCTTTTGAGCTTAACCGCCATTTCGTTCCAAGCATGAAAAATATCAAACATAGAAAGGTAGGTGGTTCCCTTGCTTTTATCCAACCGCAAGCAGACTTCACCGTCAATCTCGCCGATTTGGATA
>WQVW01000173.1 GCA_009785655.1 Oscillospiraceae bacterium
GCCGGCATTGAACGCCCCTTCCTCACGGTTGATAAACTTGTCAAGCTCTACAGTGATGTAAGTCCCCACCGGCTTGTTCAGCTCCTGCGCACCCAGTGCGTCTGTGATCTGCACAGTGGTTATGCCGAACCCAGCAACATTTTTATCCCGCGCAATAACCCCGGGCAGTTCCGTCTGCGCCGCAGCAGATTCTGCCCATATCTCCCGCGCTTCCACCGCCAGGTCTGTTCTGATTGTCCACATTTTCAACGTGCCTCCTGCTTTTGCTGTTATGTTGCCAGTTTGAGGGTGGAAATATACGTAAATCGAATAGGCGTCTTCCCGTCTTTGCAGGGGCGCGCGATATACGAAGACGGCGGGATATCTTTCTTATACGACGCGCTTTCTGGCAGAAATCCAAATATCTCTCCAAATTTAAACATTTTTTAAACTTTTTCTTGCAAATATATGCTAATTTTGAGATAATTGACTCTAATTGCTTTAAGATTCTCGCTTAAACAATAATCTCAACATTATTAAAGGAGAAAAGGCCTATATGCGATCTTTACGAAAAGCGTTTGCGGTGATCCTTGTATGTGTACTTGTACTGTCACTGATGCCGTTTGCGCAAGCCACGCCTGAAGCTGTTCCCAGCGATAACTCGGCTGCTTCAGATCCGGGCATATCAAGCTCCGCGCTTTCTATGCCTGACTACAACTTTGACGATGATGTTCCTCCATCGTCACTCCCCGATGCACAGTGCCCGGTATGCTGCACCTGCGCTGCCCAAGCACTTTGCCAATGTCCACCGATACAAATACCATGCGACTGCCGGGACGGGCTGCTTCCGCCGTCTGAAGCACCGCGCATCGCCTTTGTCATCGGCCTGGGCGCCCACAGTGTAATGAACCCGGCGTCCCCGGTACAACGGGCAGAGGTGGCCACCATGTTCTTCCGCCTGATGGGACAGCAAGCACGGTCACACTACTTTTTGCAAAGCAACGGAACCAACCACTTCCCCGATGTGCCCGACAGCCATTGGGCCAATAACGCTATTTCCACACTCGCCGCCGCCGGCGTGTTTGTCGGTACCGCCGCCGGAACTTTTGAGCCAAGCGGCTATATGACCATTAATGATTTCATTCATGCTGCGGCCAATTTTAAAGGCGTTCCCGCTGGCGCCATGTCCCAATATTACCCGCCGAACTGGGTCGGATTCCGTCCGGAGAATCGGCCGATTGAAAGGGCGGAAGCCGTTGCCGTGCTGATGCGGATTCGCGGTTTCTTTACTTATCAATGTCCGCTAACCGGCCTGCAGCAACCGGTTGAATACATACCGATCAATGTGCTGGTTGATATGAATACCTGGCCAGGCAACGAAGATTCGTCCCAATGGTTCTTCTGGTATATCCAAGCGGCCACACATTCACATTGTTTTTCTTATAACCCTGTCACCAACAGGTATCAATGGCATCATTTAATGGAATACATTGCCGTTCCGCCTATTACGGCACAACAATTATGGACGTTTGCACAAACCATGCAAGGCACTGCGGGTTTGAGTGAATTTAACGCCATGCTGGCATCCATCCACACCGGGTGCCATTGGAATTGGGAGTCTTGCGCCGACTGCAACGGTATCGGCTACACCACAGGCTGTGCGTGCGATGCCCCATGCATATGTGCCGACACAACAACCGCGCCCTGTGCGAATTGTGAGTGCATCTGCGTATGTCAAAATAACTATGATCTCTTTGACCTCGTGATCAAGGCCGTTGATTATGACGGCTTCCCGGTCGCCGGTGCGGCGGTCACCGTTTCATCCGCCAACGGCGATATCCACACAGGAACAACCGTGTCAGACGGTACGGTCACATTCCCAAGCTTCCTGCCGGGTGGGTTTGATGTTGACGCCACACACCCAGGCTTCACCCATGGCACGGCTGATGGCGTCATGCCGAACAACCAAAACGGCTCCGCAACTGTGACCCTGGGGCCGCCGGATATCACACTCACAATCACTGTCATCGGCGAAAACGGTGTGCCGATCCCCGGCGCGGCAGTGACTGTCACAGATTCTGAGGACTATGACCACACCGGTGTCACCACATCGGATGGTACGATCGCATTCCAAGACTTTCTGCCGGGTGCATACATCGTTGTTGCCACGCACCCAGGTTCAACTTCAAGCGGAACCACCATCGGAATCATGCCGGAAACCGGCAGCGGCGCGGTTGCCGTGACGCTGACACGCCCCACTGACTATCATCTTACAATCACCGTAGAGGATGAGCGTGACGAGCCAATCCCCGGCGCAACCGTGACTGTAAACCACGCGAACGGCAACATCTACCGCGAAACAACGGATGAATATGGCCTTGTCACTTTTGAAAGCTTCACACAAGGCAATTATACCCTCGTCGTGACGCATCCAGATTTCGACACAGAAACCGGATACGGCTACATGCCGGACAATGCCAACGCTTCAACTGCCGTGGTGCTGATACTGCGTTACGACAATAGGCTCATCATCACTGTAGAAGACGAAGACGGTGTTCCGGTGCCCGGCACGACCGTCACTGTCGCTGACCAAGATGGCAATGAACATGCCGGCATAACAGGGCCGGAAGGTACCGTTACTTTCCATGACTTCCCGCCGGGGGGCTTTGATCTATCAGCCATACATCCGGATTTCGTATTGGGAACTGAATCAGGCTTCATGCCTGCCGATACTTACGGATTCGCCCTCGTGCAACTTGAATCTCCGGAACCGCCGCCACCACCTCCACCGCCGCCGACACACAACTTGATTGTAACGGTCGTAAACTATAGCGGCAGTGCTGTACCTAACGCACCGGTCACCGTGATTGACGTAAATGGCAATGCCCGCACCGGCACCACCAGGGCAGACGGGCGGATCACATTCCATACTTTCCCCGTGGGACCGTATAATGTAGTCGTATCTCCTCCCCCTGGCTTCACATCCGGCGGACAGGGCGCCAGTACAATGCCCGCAGGCGCCCACGGCGTCATCAGAATCACACTGGAACGCCCGCCACATGTACCGCAAGAACCACCGCCGGAAACAGAAACGCCTGAACCCACGGATCCTGCAGAGCATGTAGATCCTACTGATCCCAGCGAACCTATTGAACCCACCGACCCCACATATCCCGCAGAACCGCCGGAGTATTATCTGCCATACTACCCAGAATACCTGGTAGAGGAGGGCGAAAGGACAGCACACCACGCCTATCTCATCGGGTTTGATGACGGCCTGGTTCGCCCATACGGGACGACAACCCGGGCGCAGGTGGCAACGATTTTCTTCCGGCTGATGCCGGATCAAACCAGGGCGCAATACTGGTCACAGAGCAATAGCTTCCCTGACGTAGATCTGGAGCAGTGGTTTAACAACGCCATCTCCACGGTGAGCAATTCCGGCGCAATCCTCGGCCTGCCTGACGGGACATTCCAACCCAACCGGGCAATCACCCGTGCCGAACTCGCGGCGATCATGGTGCGTTTTATGAACGTGGCACCGGTGGAAGGAGTGACTCAGTTTAACGACATATCCGGACACTGGGCATCGGCGTATATCAATGCGGCGGCACTGCAAGGCTGGGCATTCGGATACGAAGGCATCGGGGGTCCATTCCGGCCGGATCAATCGATCACCCGTGCAGAGACGGCGGCATTGATCAACCGCATGTTGAACCGTCTGCCGGGGAGTCCGGAGGATCTTTTACCCGGCATGAAGGTTTGGTTTGACAACCTGAACACCGATGCTTGGTACTACTTGTATATTCAGGAAGCAACCAACTCGCATTATTACGAGAGAAGTGCAGATGGTATACATGAGTCATGGACGCAGCTGATTCAGCCTGAACGCCGATGGGAGCTGCTAGAAAGACCATATTCCCACGCATGGAGTTTCTTAACTGTCAACGATTAAACCGCAACGCAAGC
>WQVW01000174.1 GCA_009785655.1 Oscillospiraceae bacterium
TCCGCCCAGTATTCCTTTGTCCAGAATTTCGGGTTATCATTTTGCTCCATGTCTCCGACATATCCATCGGCTTTCGCCATCGCAGATATGTTCACACGGCGGCCTCTTTTGCCTGTTTCCGGGTCTTTTTGCAGTAAGACAAAGTCCAGCGTGGCTAAGGTCACAGAGACGGCCACAACGTAGATGAGACGATAGTTAAACAGATGCTCCCCTGGTGAAGAAAAATGGCGGCAAAATGCGTATGTGGCCAACGCCGCTATAAAAGATATCGCGCCTGTACGCTTCGTTTGCTTGCACATGTCTACGCTAATGCCGGTTACCATCAGGCCAACGCCTGCCATCATGCCCCCCACAACGGCGGAACCTGCAAACTCAGCAATTCTGGTCACGGCACCGGTTAGTCCCAGCGGAACCATCACCACCACTGCCAACAGCAACGCCGCGATCCGCTCGTTCACATTTTTCATAAAATGCGACACTGTCAGTACAGAAGACTGTCCTGAAATCGGTGTGATCGACCCCGTTAGCAAGTTGCCCACGGCACCGACCAAAAATGCAAACGCAGTCGGCTTCATTTTGTAGCCTTGCGCCGCCGCCCACGCCATCATGGTCAGTCCGTTAATGGCAACAAACACCACTGCGATGACAAATACCCAAATATCTTGGAACATAAAATAATACCCTCTCTCTCAACAACTTTCATGGGGTTTCCCCCTGTTTTTTCATTATATATCAAAGTTCAAAAAAAACAAGCCGTTCTTTCTAATTTTTGAGACAACTTCATCTTCGTTCCCTTCCTTGGAAGGGGCGGCATCTCATGATCTCACAATCTGCTTGTTTACGAAAATGCTTTTGCGCGAAAGAAGCCTATTCCGCTTCCACTGAAACAAAATCAAACGCCGACACATCAAACAGTCCCTTGTCTGTGAGCTTCAGCACCGGAATAACCGGCAGCGACATGAAACAAAGCGTCATCAGCGGTTCAACGTCTCCGCTAATCCCCAATTCTCGGTGTGCCATTTCATGAATAGCCGTAAGCTTTTCGTCCACCCATTCTCCGCACTGATTGCTCATAATACCACCGACGGGCAGGGGCATGGATTCAAGCACCGCCCCGTCTTTCACCAGAACCACACCGCCGCCCTGTGCAATCAGCCGCTCCACCGCAAAGGCCATGTCTGCGTCTGTGACGCCGGTGGTGATGATATTGTGAGAATCGTGTGCGATGGACAACGCCACAGCCCCTGCTTTGATTCCGTATCCACGCAGCAGCGCAACCGCCACATTTCCCGTGTTTTGGTGACGCTCTACTACTGCCAGCTTGACTATATCCGCCGTTTCATTGTACACAAAATCGCCGTCCGTATCTAACTTCACCTGCGCCACACCCTTGCCGGTGGCAACACCACCAGGCAAAATATCGATCACGTGAACCTTGTCGCTTTTTAATTTCAGCTTCAACTTGTTTTTAGAGAAATCTTTCACGTGAAAACTGCTCTCCATCGCAGCACTGTCACAGCGTGTGACTTCGTGCAAATATTTGCCGTCTTCCGCCACCAGCTTGCCCTCAATGAACACTTGAGCCACATGGAAATCAGTTAAGTCATCCAGCAAGACAATATCCGCCCGCAACCCCGGGGCGATGGCACCGCGGTCAGAGAGGCCGAAGCAGGCCGCGGCATTGATGGTTGCCATACGGATGGCGGTCATCGCGGCAATGCCATGACGCACACAAATGCGTAAATGGTTGTCCAAATGCCCCTTTTCAAAGATCGTCTTCGGCTGCAGATCGTCGGAGCAGAGCAGGCATCGCGCACTGTTTTCCGGCGTCACGCCGTCAAGCAAAACGGCTAAGTCATGACAAGCAGACCCTTGGCGCATCAATATGTACATCCCACGCGAAATGCGTTCGTGCATCCCCGCTACGGTGGTGCATTCATGGTCTGTAGATATTCCGGCAACGGCATAGGCGTTCAGGGCATGTCCTGTGAGTCCCGGGCTGTGACCATCAATGGGCGCGCCCGCTGCATGGGCCGCCATCAAGCGATCAAGGGCAGAATCCGTGGCTGCCACCACACCGGGGAAGTCCATAAACTCGGCAAGGCCTAAGATTCTTTTATCTTTTAGTGCTTTCGCTATATCGCCTGCCCCAATGTTGGCTCCGGCATGTTCAAACTTCGTCGCGGGAACGCACGATGGCAACATATACTTGATATCAAGCACCGTTTCATCAGCGGCTTTCAACATATAGTCCACCGCTTCAAGGCCTTTAATATTCGCAATTTCGTGGGGGTCGGCAATAATGGTGGTGGCACCGCACGGCACCAAAAGTCGGCCGATTTCTTCCGGGGTTACATAGGAGGACTCGATGTGGATATGGCTGTCAATAAAGCCGGGCGCGGCAAACCGCCCCTTTGCGTCATGAACAACTTTCCCCTCATATGCCCCAACGCCCACCACACATCCGTCTGTAATCGCAATATCGCCCGCAACGATGGTGCCGCCGTAGACATCCACCACCTTGGCGTTTTTGATGACAACATCCGCAGATATCCGCCCCGCTGCTGTGTCAATTCGTTTTTTCAATTCAGCCTTTGTCATGTTGGTCTCCCTATATCTGTGTTTCGTTTTTATATAACTATATTCCACGTTTTCTCCTTTTGCAAGCCTAATTATCCGCAACTTGCACGAAGACCTATCTGAAATGACCGATATTTCACGCCGGGCAAAAAAAAGACCGCCGTCACGGCGGTCTTTGCAAAAATTGTATTAAAGCTATTGATTGTCAGCCAAACATCTGCGGGAATTGCCTGATGATTCCAGACGTGAACGCATCGGCCATCGCCAGTGCTTCCGTTTCAACCGCATCAAACGCTTTGATATCGGCCGGGTAATTACCGGCCAACCGCATCGCGACCTCTTGCGTGGTCAGTTTAAGATGATCGTGCAGCATTTCACGCATCGCTTGCTTTTCATAATAGGGATTCATGCTACTGAAAGCCTCCGCCATTTTATCGGCATTTGCGTACCATTCGCGATTTAGTGCATCCACCCGCGCATGGTCACCATCCCGCAGGGCGGTAATCAGCGCACTGCCTATTTGCAGATGTTCAGTCAACAATGCGGCAATCGTTTCCGCCACATCAGGGGTGTAATATTCCGCGAAAACGTCCGCAATATCCGATGGATTTTGCATCAACCGGGATGTCACCGCATCCAAATCGTTCAGCCTGTGGGCGATACTCAGCAGCAGCATACGCGTCCAATACACGTGCTGACTCCACTTCAGCCGCATATCGTTTATAAGGCCGATTTGCTTCGCCGGGTTCGGACTGGCCGCCGGGTTTTGATGCCCCAGCATCATCCGGAAATTTTCACCCGGACAAATCGTCAGCCTGCTCCCTATTTGAAGATTATACGGGTCAACCGCGGGATTCATCGAAAGAATATGTGGAACGGTTGTTTGATAATATTTTGCCAGTTGGTAAAGATTATCGCCTTGTCGGACGACATATGTAATCGTTTGGGGACAATACATGGTGTTCCTCCTCGTTTTTTATAATTACAGTTTATGTTTGCTGCGCTTTCTTTGTTCATATATCATAGTAAAAATGCTGCAAAATCACCAAACGACAAACAAACCCCGCCCATATATAATAGGGGCGGGGTTTGCATTATCACACGAACATTTCCAAGTATTTATCGTGCGCGCCAAATATCTTCAGGGCTGGAGTCAGGTCTTTCCAGCACTGTCCAGTTGCGCGGTTGGATAATCGCACGCCAGATGTTGAATATGTCACAAGATCTCATCTCGTACTGGTAAGAGTTAGATGCGGACTGCATGTACAAGAAGTACCAAGCGTTCTCATTGGCGTTGTCCGGCCA
>WQVW01000175.1 GCA_009785655.1 Oscillospiraceae bacterium
CTTGCAGCTTCGCGATTCAACTCAAGTATCCGCTTTCGACGATTTGTTTTTTCTTCCTGCCCGTCCTCTTCCGGAACTGTCATGCCGACACGTCGCGCGAGAACATCCACCGCATCGCGAAACGGCAGATTTTCAATCTCCATGACAAAGTTGATCGCTCCGCCGCCTTTGCCACAGCCGAAGCAGTGATAAATCTGCTTGTCCGCGCTGACCGAGAATGACGGCGTCTTCTCACTATGGAACGGGCACAACCCAAACATGTTCCCACCGCCGCGCTTATTCAGCCGCACGTATCCGCCGACAAGCTCTGTGATGTCGGTTCTGCCGACAAGCTCGTCCAAAAAACTGCTGGGAATAGCCATCGCCCGCTCCTCCTTTACTTAGGGAATACCGAATAAATCAGCAGCCCTCAATATCTCCACTGCCTCTTCACGTGATGTTGTGTTCAGAACAATGAAACGATCATGCACACCAAATCCTGAAGCCCCACCGTATCCATCTTCAACCCACTGCAAATCTGCAACCGTAATAACAGCCCGGCGGAACAAAAATCCAGTATAAATCATAAATGACCGTTCTCTATATCCCTGACGGGTTGTCTCACAGTAGTGCATTGGACCAGCAGGCCTTCGCGACACCAGCGGCCACATGTTTATCGGCTGCTCCAATTCGACTGTTTCCGGGTATCCTAAAATCTCAAATCTACCGCTGAATCTATGGTGTCCCCATATTAAATTCCAGCCACTGCGGTGAAAAATATTGATGCGCCACCATCCGACAATTTCAACCGTCCGCTCTTCAGCAAAATATGGATCGTTTAGTCTAACTTCTAAAGCAGTGACCGTCCTGTTTACACGAATCGGCACATTAAACACAAGCAGAATCAGTACAATCAACCCAAATATAGCTCTCCTAATAAGCTTGGCTTTATCCCCCATCACCGCACCTGCCACGCTTCCGGCACGAACAACTTTTCGTATACATGAATCGCGTACTTATCTGTCATCCCCGATACGTAGTCGCTCACGGCGCGGCGCAGGCCGTCTTGCGCGGATATGCGGCGATAATCCTCCGGCAATTTGTCCGGATTATCAACATAATAACCAAATATTCCGTTGAGAATACCAAAAACCTTAGTTTCCTCACTTTTCGCTTTCATATTCCGATAAACGTTCTTAAACATGAAATCGTAAAACAGATTGAAAACCAAATCGACATTCGGACTCATCGCAATTTTTTTTCTCTGGGCACTTTCGCTGATCACATCGAATACAAGTGTGTTGATTCTTTCACTGGATCTATTGCCCAGCGCACAGGTTATCTCTTCCGGGATATCCATTTCCCGCAAAATCCCCGCACGAACTGCATCGTCAACGTCGTGATTGAAGTACGCAATTCTATCAGCCAGGCGGATGATCTCCCCTTCCGGCGTACTTGGCCTCACCGCACCTGTGTGGCATAGAATCCCGTTTTCAACTTCATACGTCAGGTTGAGTCCGCGTCCGTCTTTTTCAAGCCTTTCGACCACACGCAGACTCTGCTCATTATGCTTAAATCCGCCCTCACTACTCAAAAGCTCGTTCAACACACGCTCTCCCGCATGGCCGAACGGGGTGTGTCCCAAGTCATGCCCCAGGGCAATCGCTTCGGCGAGATCCTCGTTTAACTGCAAGCCCCGTGCAATCGTCCTGGCGATGCGCATCACTTCCAGCGTATGTGTCAACCGAGTTCTGTAATGGTCGCCTTCCGGCTGCAAAAATACTTGGGTTTTATGTTTCAGGCGGCGGAACGACTTGCTATGTATAATCCTGTCAATGTCACGTTGATAGCATGTTCTAACGTCACACTCCGGCTCTTTCTGCCGGCGACCCTTTGATATTTCTGACAACGTCGCCCAATCAGACAGTATTTGCCGTTCTGTCCGCTGCCATGCGATTCTCGGGGACTCCAACATATCTCACCCCTTACAATGACCGGAACCGCATCGGCTTCGGTCTCATTTTTATGCCCGAAACAATCCCCGCCGCCGCAAAATACGTCACAACCGATGACCCCCCGTAACTGAAAAACGGCAACGGAATCCCGATTACCGGCAACAGACCCAATGCCATGCCGATGTTCATAATCGACTGTACAATAAACATAGCGGCTATCCCGGTACAAACCAGCATTCCCAATGGATTGTTAGACTTGGTACCTACATAAATACAACGGGCAATGATCACAACCAACAACAGTACAATGACCATTAGTCCAATAAACCCCAGCTCTTCCCCAGCCACGGCAAAGATAAAATCAGTTTCCAATGCCGGGAATCCCCCGCTTTGCGTTATCCTGCCAGCCCCCAAGCCTTGCCCCACAAATCCGCCGGCCGATATCGCGCTCACGCTCAGGTTCGGCTGCCAGGTGACTGCCGCCAACCGGTCTGGCGCGAGCACATCCGGGAAAAACCGTGAAAACGGCGCGATAATCCGTTCATATTGGTGCGGTAAGAAGACATAGTTCAAAAGAAACGGGAACGCAGCGGCAGTCACCGCACCGCCGAGCATAAACCACCTGAGTTTTACACCGCCTATATATAACATGACCGCCAGTATCCCAAAGTAAACCAGTGCTGTCCCAAGGTCTTCAGACACAACCAGCACGAGAGCGAACATGATCCCGAAAACGAACAGTATCTGTAAAAGCGACACAATGGAATTCAATGCCTTGCGCTCTTTATAACTCACAATGATCCGCGCCATGATAATTGTAAACGGCACTTTCACTATCTCAGCAGGTTGTATGCCGATAGCACCACCGAAACGCAGCCAAGCACGCCGTCCGATTTCATCTCCAGTTCCCCAAGGGATCAGCGTTAATATAAACAACGCACAGAAAATAAAAAGAAGCTTCGATTGGGCTGCGATAACATCAATGTCAATATACGAAAACAAAACAAACAGCACAATTCCAACAATCATCGCGCCTATTTGGACAAAGGCGTTACTTCTGCCCGCCGCGCTTGAAATAAGAATTATCCCGTATATTGAGCTCAACAGACACATCGCTAAAAGGAACATGTCCGCCTCGCGCAGAAATTTTACTATTGCTCCAAAAACTTTTCTCAATCACTCGCACCTGCATTAGATATAAGATTTTTGCGTTTCAATATATCATTATACCACCATATCGCCTGGCAGTAAATAAAAATCTTGCTGAAACTCGCTCTTTTATATTTTTGACACATATGCTATAATATGGTTTCAGAAAAACCACAGATTTGTTGCAGAGGTTAAGCGATGACGATTATCACAAACAATGAATTTGAAACCATATTGGCAGGCGAAAAACTCGGTCACATGCTGCCTCCCGGTTCAGTTGTTGCACTTTATGGCGGACTCGGCGTCGGAAAAACCGCGTTTACACGTGGACTGGCAAAAGGACTTGGTATAGACTCGAACGTCTCCAGTCCCACGTTTACGATTGTCAATGAATATCCCGGCAACATCCCGCTCTTTCATTTCGATATGTATCGGTTAGAGAATGCGCATGAGCTCTTTGACATAGGCTGGGACGATTATCTTGAACGCGGCGGTGTCTGCGTGGTCGAGTGGAGTGAAAAAGTCCCAAACGCCTTCCCTATCGGAACCATTATCGTAAAACTTGAGATATTAGATGAAAACGCTCGCCGTTTAGAAATCATAGGTACATCGCCATGTTGATACTCGCTATAGAATCATCCGCCAAGCCCGTCTCCTGCGCCGTTTATTCAGACGGCAATCTTTTGGGGCAGTATTTCCAGAATAACGGCCTGACTCACAGCAGGACGCTGCTTGTAATGGTGGAATCCCTGCTTAAAAACCTTGACATCACCGTAAAAGACTTGGATATTA
>WQVW01000176.1 GCA_009785655.1 Oscillospiraceae bacterium
ACAAAAAGCCTTGCGGTGCTGATTGTGCGGTGCTGATCTGCTTGCGCGAATACCATCGCGCCGGTCGGCAGCAGCATCAGCAGTGCCAACACCACCACTAAAAGAGATTTGAGTTTCGTTTTGTGTTTCATAGTATATCCTCCTAAAATTATTGCAATGTTATAATACGACTTGCAATTGATACAAGCTCATCGTCATGATCGACCATCAGCATCGTGCGCTCCTCGCGCCGAAGCTTGGCAAACTGTGCGCACAAAGTTTCCTTGCCCCGCTTGTCAAGCTGCGATAACGCTTCGTCGAGCAACAGAACTTTCGGGTCAAGTGCCATGACAGCAGCAAGCACCGCGCGTTGTTTCTGACCGCCCGATAACTCTTTCGGAGAGGCAAAGCGAAACGTCTCCATATCCGTGAGCTTCAGCATTTCATCTATACGCTGCGCCATTTCATTGCGGGGTGTGCAAATGTTTTCAAGTCCGAATGCGATTTCATCCTCAATGGAATCGCAAAAGAGCTGAGTTTCGGGATTTTGAAACACTATCCCCAGCCGCTTTGCCCGTTCCGCAACGTCTAGACTTTGCACCGGGTCGCCGAACACCAGCACCTCGCCGGCGCATTCGGCGTCGATAACACTGGGGATTAGTCCGCAAATAGCGTGCAGCAACGTTGATTTTCCACAGCCGGATGGTCCTTTTATCAACACAGCTTCGCCGACGTCCACCGTGAGTGAAAAATCACGCAAAACGCTGTAATCGCCGTAAGAGACTGAGAGATTTCTGACTTCTATCGCCGTCACGACAGCGTTATCTCCGTGATGTATCTGGCAGAGCGGTTCGCGAATGGATCTTGTGAGATAACGTTCATAAACGGCCCGCGCCCATCAGTATCTATTGTGCCGAGCGACCTTCCATCGCCATGCTCGATAACGATGAATGTATTGCTCACATCTAAGGCTTCGGTCATGGTCACGGCTGCGCTGAATCCGTCTTCTGAGTGGAATGTGACCATGGATGCGCCTGAAGTGCTCACGCCGAGGCGGGTGAATATGGATGCTAACGGCACCCCTCTAAAATGCCGCTCCTCGTCTCTATGCGTCTGCGTGACAGCACGAGGATTCAGCGCGAGGATATCTGCCATTGTTGCGGTATGCGTTGTGCCTCCGGCTGTGATTGTGAATGTGCCGCGTCCGACAAATACACTTTGATTCCGGGAGTCCCAGTGTACGTCTTGTCCGAACGCTTCACCAATTGCCCGGACAGGCAGAAACGTCGTGCCGTCCTGAATAAACGGATGCACGGTTCTTCCTTGTGCGTCCCTCGGCGTGATCTGTGTGCCGTCAATAAATACCCGGATGGTATTCCCACGCGGTGGGACGGTTGCCGGCCGATTGCCGACAAACACGCTTTGCGTCGCGCCGTCCCAATCGACCGCTCTGCCAAACGCTTCACCGATTGCCCGGACTGGCAAAAACGTTGTGCCGTCAATAATTTGTGGTTGCACTATTCTACCTTGCGCATCTCGTGGCGTGATGAGTTCACCCTCAATAAATACCCGGATCACAGTCTGTGCGGATGCTATTGGCGTGGTTACGCCAAAAATGCAAACCGCAGCCAGTGTGAGCAGCATCAAACGTCTGGCAAATCTGCCTCTTTTCATCTAATTGTCCTCCTATTGCAATGTAACTTCCATCAAATATCTCGCCCAGCGGTTTGGGAATGGGTCTAACGCCACAACGATCATATACGGCCCGCGGCCGCCGTCTTCCCTTGTGCCGAGTGGCTCGCCGTCTTCTTCAAAGACGATAAAAGTATTCGTTTCGTCCAACGCTTCACCAATGGATATGGCCGTCACGAATCCGTCAAGCGACGTAAAAACAACGGCACCGGCACCGGAATAGTCCACACCGAAATGGTTCAATATATGCACAAGCGGCACGCCGGTGAAATTCCGCTGTTCTCCTCTGGGACTTGAGGAAACGCGCACAGCACCGATGTGGAGCAAGTCACTTATGGATACATTGATTGTGTCCTCTCCGGCTGTCACCAGGAACTCGCCTGCGGCTTGCAGTTCAAGGCGTTCTTCCATGTTGCCGCGATGCAATACAGCCAGCACCACGACAGCCGGGATAAGTACACAGAGTACTACAATTATAATTATGGTACTTTTGCCAACTTTTTTCTTCTGTTGCTCGTTCAGTTCACTCATTCGATGATCCCCCAACTTGTGTGATTATGTATGGCACGATCATATCCTCGTGGCAGAATTTATAGTGGTCGCCTAAGCGATATGGGTTGCCATCAATGCGGCGCATTCCGTGGTCGGCGGTGATGATCACTGTGCCGTGACCCCAATTTTCCACGAGATATTGAATATATCCATCAATCAGAGCTATTCTTACGCCAACCTCTTCGGCGTAAGGGCCGTAGGTATGTCCCATATCGTCAATGCCGTGGAAATGCACGAACAGAAAATCTACATCAAGATTCCGCCTTGCGTTTTCAAAAATCTCACCGTCCGTGCCATAAGGCCCACCCGCGTCGGGCGAGAGGATTGGCATAAGGCTCGTTTGGATTATGCCCGAATGCCCCTGAATGTAGGCAACGGTGCGGCCGAGCGTTGCAGCTTCGGCGAAGATATCGGTAACGCCGTCATTCATACGTCGGTCGGCACGGCTATGAATCCCATGGTCATCTGGCTGCAGGCCCGTTAAGACAGTTGCCAGAGCCACTGGCGTAATCGGCGGATACACCGAGAGTGCGGGTTCAGGATTTAGGCTCGACAAAAACGGCTGCATGTCGATGTGGTGTTGAAACTTCTCCCATCCCCAGCCGTCGAGCAAGAACACGAGTACTCTATCGCCGTTTTCTAAAGCGTTCAGTGCGTCGTGAAAGGTGTCGGAAATTGAGCGCATTGGTGCGTCAGCCATCAGCGCTGCCATAATCGGGCAGTCAGGCTCGAATGCCACAGGGATATCGGGATAACTTGTCTCAGATCCGCCACAGGCGGCCATCGCAAATGCACAGAGCAGAACACACAGTGTTGCTAAAAGTTTTTTCACGCCGTCACCTCTTGGACTTTGCGGGTTTTTCCGCACCTATTTTGACTATCTTTTTCAGCTGTTTTGTAATCGACCCGGCCAAAAGTCCGCCCAGTCCGCCGGAAAGTGCTGCCGAGCACAGCATGAGCAACAGCGGAATAGGCGGTATCGCAAAAAACGCAAAGCCGACAAGTAACGTTCCTGTTACATTCGCGGCCATACTACCGAAAAAGCAACAAACACGGCAACAGCCTCTATGACGAGAGATCAGCATCAAGAGGTCAATCAC
Source organism: Oscillospiraceae bacterium (assembly GCA_009785655.1). GTDB lineage: Bacteria > Bacillota > Clostridia > Oscillospirales > Oscillospiraceae > WRMH01. The sequence continues at coordinate 3,324 of WQVW01000176.1, forward strand.
CAATCCCGGCATGGTATATGTAACGATAGTCATCGCCCCGTGGTGACCGCCCAGGCCGGTGATCATCACCAGAATCGCCTGCACAAATCCGCAAAGCAATGCGGCTCCCACCTTGCCGGTGATCGAAACGGCAAGGACAAGGAACATCATGTAAATCCCGCCCGCCATCGCACCGCCGGGTACAAATAGCGGCCCCGTGATCATTTGTGCCAACGGCTGGAGAGGAATTTTTACTGCGATGCCCAAGGCGGCCAGCAACGTGATTATCATTAAATGATAAATTGAGAATTTGCCTACGAACTTTCTTATCATAATATAAACCTCTCGAACACAAAAATCCGCCCCTTGCGCGTATAGCCACGGCAAGGAGACGGAACAGTCTCATAATAAGCTGTGACAAGAAACGAGGTAAAGGACACAAGCCGATGCCTATGTCACATTTACAACAGAAGGTTTCTGCTCGTCCACATGTCGCCACTGATGTATCGCTAGATTCAATTTTTAATTTCGCCACAAGAGTATTATGCTCGTCAACACGCCACGCCTGTGCG
>WQVW01000177.1 GCA_009785655.1 Oscillospiraceae bacterium
GCGCCGGTGGCACTGGTCAGTTTCATTGCATTGGCCTTGATTCTGCCGGTTGAATCCACCTGCGAGCCCGCGCACAGGTCGGTGAATTCGCCTTGTTTATAGAAGCTGATAGCCTCACCCTCCGGCAGGTCGTGTATAAGTTCCAGCTTATATGGTTCATCCGCCATCAGCGCGAGTGCTTCTTCACGCGGCAGATTAAACTGCTCCAGCGGCAGTTTTTCTTTGATAATTTTACGCATTTCCGCTTCGATCTGTTCCAGCACTTCTGGTGTGAATGGGACTGGCGTATCGAAGTCATAGTAGAATCCGTCGGCAATCGCGGGGCCGATGGCTAGCTTCGTTTCCGGGAACAGCCGTTTCACTGCCTGCGCCAAAATATGCGCGGCTGTGTGGCGGTATGTGTTTTTGTATGCTTCGTTTTCAAATGTGTAGTCGTTCATCTTTCATCATCTCCTGGTGTCGTATCCAATCAGAATAGCATGGAATCCCTGCTGTGTCAAGGGTTGGAATCTGTTGGTCTGTTTCCCAGTAATTTAGCACTAGCCCGATTGGATTTTTGCCTATATCATAAATAGGTCTAACTGAATAGGAGGCGTACATAATGGACATACACCCTATAGGCAAGCGCAATCTGCTTATATATTTAAATAGCGATGAACTATCGGCATTGCCGGCACCGATTTCTGAATTGAAAACCGATGACGCGGCGGGGATATTACGCGAAGCATTGGGGGAAAACTGCCGGGATGAGTGGCGGAATGTGCATCTTGAACTTTTTGAGGGCAAGAACTCACTGTTGCTTGTGGCAAGGGCGCATTCAGGCGACCCATGTTTTTTTGAGTTTCAGGATATAGAAGCGGTTATCGCAGCCGCAGAGATATGCCCGAATGGCCTGATATCGTTCCTGTCATACTGCGAGGGGAGTTACTATTTAATCGTATATCCATGGGACAGAGAACCCCCGCCCAGCGCGCTGTTTGAGTACGGTGAAGAACTGCCACTGCACCCGAACTATACGCTGCATCTGACGGAACACGGCAAAATGCTGATGGGTCCCTCGGCACTGGATGAACTGCGGGAGCGGTTTTAGGAGTGCGGCAAATAATAGGACGTTCCTCACGCAGGAAATTCTTGACAACTGTGTCCAAATCCGGGTATAATAAATGCTCAAACAATTGCCCGTTTCTGAAAAAGGGGGACAGTGCATGTCGCCAAAATCCACGGGAGTCAAGCAGGTGGTGCGCAACAAGAAGGCGTATCATGATTATCTTATATTGGAGAAATACGAGGCCGGAATTGAACTTTTCGGGACTGAAGTAAAATCCATAAGGCAGGGCACTGTCAACCTGAAAGACGCGTTCTGTAATATTAAGGACGGGGAGCTTTTTGTGCGCGGAATGCATGTCAGCCCCTATGAAAAAGGCAACATCTTCAACCGCGACCCCATGCGGGCAAAAAGGCTGCTGATGCATAAAAAAGAGATCATGCGGCTCTATGGACGCATTAAACAGGACGGGCTTGCGCTTATTCCGCTTTCGGTGTACTTTAAAGACTCGCGGGTGAAGCTGGAGCTGGGGTTGGCGAAAGGCAAGAAGCTGCACGATAAGCGGGAAACTGCGGCCGCAAAATCATCAGAACGGGAAATGGAAAGATTAGTCAAAGAGAGGAATGCATAATATGTCAAATCCTGTAGTTACAATCAAAATGAAAGACGGAGGAGTCATCAAAGCGGAGCTCTATCCGGAAATCGCGCCGGGCACAGTCAATAACTTTGTGTCGCTGATCAAAAACGGATTTTATGACGGCCTTATTTTCCACCGTGTGATCCCTGGCTTCATGCTTCAAGGCGGGTGCCCAGATGGCAGAGGTACCGGTGGACCCGGGTACAACATTCGCGGCGAATTTGCAATCAACGGTGTTGCAAACGACCTGAAACACACCCGCGGCGTACTATCCATGGCACGTGCGGCAGCCCCGGATTCCGCCGGCAGTCAGTTCTTCATTATGCACGAAGATGCACCGCACCTTGACGGTTCATACGCCGGATTCGGCTGTGTTACCGAAGGCTTGGACGTTGTGGATGCCATCGCGGATACCAAGACAGATCACGGCGACAAACCAAAAAAAGACCAGCGCATCGAAAGCGTCACAGTCGAAACGTTCGGAGTAGAATATCCCGAGCCGGAGAAGCTGTAAGCGCATTAAAGAAAGGCGGGCATTGCATGAAAAAGCGAATGTTTACACTTGTGTTGATCGCAATCACCGCATTGGTGGTTGCCCCGCTGGCGTACGCAGATGATGCAATCGGCGTCACTATCGAGGGGCAACCCGTCATATTCGCAGACCAAACCCCGGCAATTCGCGGCGGGCGGACGCTTGTACCCGTGCGCGGCGTGTTTGAACACTTGGGATTTGAGGTAGATTGGGATGATGCCACACGTACAGCTGTTCTGACAAGCGACACGCATGAAGTGCGTATCCCGGTTGGCAGTGATGTGTTTACTACGAATGGCGCGGAGTTCACCCTCGATGTACCTGCGCAGATCATCGGAGGCCGGACAATGGTGCCGATTCGCTTGCCGCTTGAAAGCGTGGGGATGCACGTCGATTGGGACATTACGACAAGGACTGTGCTTGTGTCGAAAGCGCCGATTGGGGACGTGCCTGCGTATATCACAATCCGCGGGGAGCAAATCAGCACGGCAGAAACTGAGCTTTTTCTCTGGGGCAGCATGGGCTTGACGGATGAAGATATTGTGCCGCTTCGGTATATGACGAATTTGACGCACTTGGATTTGAGGTTTAATCAAATCAGAGATCTGACACCGTTGGCAGGGTTGACCAACTTGACGTATTTGAATTTAGTTAATAACGACATCAGAGATTTGACACCGCTTAGCAATCTTATGAGCTTAACTGAGCTTGATCTAAGGGGCAATAGAGTTGCCGACCTTTCACCTCTTAGCAACCTAACGAATATTGCGCATCTTTATTTATGGGGTCTGCAGTTCTGGGATTTGTCACCCATTACCGGACTTACGAATTTAGTCAGCCTTTCTATTGGCGACAATCTTCTGTTTGATGGCAATCTTTCCGATCTGAGACACTTTACGAAACTAACCGACCTTGGTTTAGGGGACGCTTCGGGTCGAATGGATTTTTCCCCACTTGAAACACTAATTAATCTAGAGCGTCTTAGTTTATGGGGTGCAAGCAACCTAAAAGATCTTTCAATTTTCGACGACCTTAAGAACATGCAGAACCTGACAATACACGCTTCCGGTGTCACCGATTTTTCACCGCTTAGCAACCTGACCAATTTGACAACGCTTGATTTACAACAGCACCAGATAGGCGATATTTCGTCTATTGATTTTGCTCGGCTTTCAAATTTGACGGAACTACGCTTGTGGAGCAACCAAATAACTGATATTATGCCGCTGGCAACACTCACGAATTTAACATTCTTGCACTTGAGTGACAACCAAATCACCAACGTATCGCCACTTTCGGGGATGACAAATTTGATAATGTTAAACTTGCACAACAACCATATTAACGATGTAACACCTCTCTCGGAGATGACGTATTTACAGCAATTGATGTTGGATAACAACCGAATCAGCGATATATCGCCTCTGGCGAGTTTGACGAATTTGGCGAGTTTGAGTTTGGACGGAAACCCCATCACCGACTGGTCGCCTGTGGCACATGTCGAGTGGGTCGATGGACGTCCGGACTAGCGGCAAAACTTTTGCCGCGACAATAACATGGGGCTGTACTGGTTTCGACGGGGGTGTGGAAGCATAAATAGCGGGCGGAGGCGCTGACTCCTAAAACGGCAACCTTTATAAATTAAAGAACAA
>WQVW01000178.1 GCA_009785655.1 Oscillospiraceae bacterium
TCCGGAAGAGATTGGACGTCCGCGGATTGATGTCACGGTGCGGATTTCCGGCGTATTGCGTGACACTTGGCCGACCGTGGTAGCGCTGATGGACGAGGCGGTGCTGATGGTTGCGGCGTTGGATGAAAGTGACAGCGACAACTATATTCTGAAAAACCTGCGGGCATACCGTGAACAAAAAGATTTGCCAGACGATGACCGGCAGGGTGTGATACGCATTTTCGGGGACGCCCCCGGCACATATGGCGCGGGGCTTGATCTCGCGCTTTTAGCCAGCGCGTGGAAAGACGAGGCTGATCTTGTGAAATATTTTATCCATGCCTCCGCTTTCGCGTATGGCCGGAATCTTAGCGGCAGAAAAAGCATCCGTGAATTTATTGACACCGCCAAAAATGTAGATCTGACCACCGATGCGGCGGCATCCCGCAGGAATACATCATCATGCAGTTTCGGCACGCAAGTCCAAGGTGGATACCGGCTGATTGCCAAACACCTCGGAAAAAAGACGATCCGCCAGTATCAAAACACCAGTGAGCGCAGCCGTGAAGTGATAACGGAATCCCTCGCTGACAGCTTGAAACGCGCGAATGAAGAGACACTGCTCAATGAATTTTGGAAGCAAAGCATGATCTCGCGCGGATATGACGGCGCGTCTGACATAATGAACATGATGCAAAACGTGTTCTCCGCACAGTGTGTCACCGATTGCTTCACAGATGATTTTCTGGATAAACTGACAGAGGAATACATCAACGATGAGCAAATGCGCGCGTGGCTTGCCGAAAACAACCACTTCGCCCTTGAAGAAATCGCCCGGCGGATGCTGGAGCTGTATACGAGAGAAAAGTGGCATCCAGACGCGGATGTTCTGGAAAAACTTCAGGCGAATTATCTCATCATTGAAGGCGATATCGAGGAAGGCATCGAAAGCGCGGGCGATATACAAGGCGGAAATGTCGAGATTCTAAACGACGCCGATATTGAAAGCTGGCAAGAACAGCTGGTGGATATTGAGCGGCATATTAATCTGTGAAAACTCAGTTACCGGTGAAAAAGCACCCTCGGCATATTTTGCCAAGGGTGCTTTTTTAAGACTACAGCCCTGTTTCCAACATTTTATATATGCTGTCCATATCCAGCGCAGCCCTGACTGTGTCGGCCAGCAGGTCGTACTGCGCGTCCTTATATTCAGCCGAAACAGTTTCGGTACGGCGGCTTCCCGATAGGCTATCCTCATCGTCAATATCGAACGGAGCATATGGGACAACGCCTGTGACAGGGATATTGACAAGATCCTCGATCATTTCAAGCCCCGGTTTCAGTATCTCAATATCGCCCCGGAACTTGTTTATAATCAGTCCTTTTATCATGGCCTGCTCATCCGGCTCCAGCAATTTCACCGTACCATAAAGCGCGGCGAACACGCCTCCCCTGTCGATATCGCCGACAAGCAGCACCGGCGCGCCGACCCGCTTTGCAAGCCCCATATTGACGATGTCGTCACGCTTTAAGTTTATTTCAGCCGGACTTCCCGCACCCTCGATAACGATGATATCATGTTCGCGCGCCAGACTTTGATAGGCGTCCATTATTTTAGAAAACAATGTTTTTTTGTACTCGAAATACTCCCCCGCGGGCATATTGCCGAGCGATTCCCCGTTCACGATAACCTCGGAACCCATGTCGCTTGTCGGCTTCAGCAGTACTGGGTTCATGCGCGGATCGGGCGGTATTTTGGCCGCTTCCGCCTGCATGGCTTGCGCCGTACTCATCTCGCGGCCATCCGGCATGAGATGGGAAAAAGACGACATATTCTGTGACTTAAACGGCGCGGTCTTATACCCATCCTGTCGAAAGATACGGCAAAGTGCGGCGGTCGTGACGCTTTTCCCGGAATCAGATGCCGTGCCTTGTATCATTATCACTTTGGCCATAGCTGCCCCCGAATACGCTCAGCCACGATTTGCGCCAAGCGTTCATCTGTGCCGAGTGTTTGGCCGAGAACGATGTCAATCTGTGGATGCATTGCTTTGAACTCAGCCACCTCTTGCGGGATATCTTCTTTGATATGCACACCGTCAAACAAAAAATACGGCACGATTTTTACACGTGTGACGCCCTGTGCCATCAGCAGATGCAGGCCTTTTTCGATGTTTACGTCATTAAACTGCATAAACGCCACCTGTATCAGCTGCTCCGGCAATAAGCGGCGCGTTTGTTCGGCGATACTTTCCATCGTCTGTACCGATTCCGGCGTGCGGCTCCCATGTGCTAATAATAATACTCCGTCCATTTATCCTTGCCCTCCTATTTCAATCGTTTGATCTATTTCAGATTCAGTATGCGCTGCGGATATAAACATTGCCTCAAACTGCGCGGGTGCCAGATAGATTCCGTTGTCCAACATGTGCCTAAAGTAAGCGGCATAGGCTGCTGTGTCGCTTTTTATGGCAGTTTCATAGCTTGTGACGGGCGTTTTCGTCATAAACATACAGACAAGTGAGCCGATTTGATTCACGGTGTTGCCTGTTTTCTTCAGTCCGTCTGCCAAGCGTTTGCCGAGTGTTTCAATATGCGTATAAATCCCCGGGTGGTCGCGGAGCTGCGTGAGCGTGGCGATCCCCGCCGCCATCGCCACGGGGTTACCCGACAGCGTCCCGGCTTGATAGACTTTCCCCAGTGGGGCAACCGTTTGCATGATATCCCGCCGCCCGCCATATGCGCCGACCGGCAATCCCCCGCCGATTATCTTGCCAAATGCCACCAGATCAGCCCGGATTCCAAAGGTCTCTTGCGCACCGCCGGGTGCAAGGCGGAATCCGGTGATGACCTCGTCAAAGATCAGCAATGCACCATGCGCATCGCAGCACCTGCGCAGCCCTTCAAGAAACCCCGGTTCCGGCAGAACAACCCCCATGTTCGCGGCGACAGGCTCAACGATGACAGCGGCGATTTCGTTTTTGTGTTGTGCGAATAAGGCTTCAACGCTTTCAAGATCATTATACGTTGCGATCAGTGTATCTTTTGCCGCGCCTGATGTCACGCCGGCACTGTCGGGTGCGCCGCCGGTCAGTGCGCCCGACCCGGCTTTGACCAGCATACTGTCGGCATGTCCATGATAGCATCCCTCGAATTTTATGACTTTCTCCCGACCCGTAGATCCGCGCGCCACGCGCAGCGCACTCATGACAGCTTCTGTGCCGCTGCTTGTCATTCGTACCATTTCGAGGTTTGGTACCATGGACGTCATCAACTCCGCCATGTCTACCTCAAGCGCATTGGCCGCACCGAAGCTGAGACCGTCATGCGCCGCTTTCGTCACGGCTTCCCGAACCGCTTCGTGATTGTGGCCGAGGATCATCGGCCCCCATGATCCGACGTAGTCTAGATAGCGGCTGCCGTCAACGTCGGTAATATACGCGCCGCTGGCACTTGTGATAAATCGCGGCTGCCCGCCAACGGCCTTGAATGCCCGCACCGGCGAATTGACCCCGCCCGGCAGAAACCTTTGCGCACGTGAAAACAGCGAATCAGACTTTGCCGTACTTGTATTTGCACTCATCCTATATCCCCCTTTTGAATGGCTTGGGCGATTTCATTCGCGTAATAAGTGATAAACATATCCGCCCCGGCACGGAATGCGGCGACCGCGCTTTCACACATAACGCCGTATTCATCGATAAGTCCCGCGCTGGCAGCGGATTTTATCATGGCGTATTCGCCGCTGACACTATACGCCGCCAGCGGCAGGTTCGATGCCTCCCGGACAGCGGCAATGATGTCACCATACGCCATTGCGGGCTTTACCATCAGCATATCCGCACCCTCAAGCGTGTCTAGCATCGCCTCTTTCAA
>WQVW01000179.1 GCA_009785655.1 Oscillospiraceae bacterium
AAAAAAGGAAGCTCAAATGAACTTCCGGTTTTTCCTAATGATGTGAATATAGATCCGCATGGAGGTTGGCTAATCGTCCTGCAGCGCGTCAATATGACGTCTGTATCTCTTGGGTATTTTAATATCAGCCAACAATCCCAATTCAACCATGAAAGCGGAGATAACGGCAAAACCATCCTTGTAAAAGGCGGCAATACGGCGCGTGCGATCCGTGATGGATTTGTAATCCGGCGGACATATGAACGTCCAGTCTGCACAATCACTATCAAATATGATACGGAAATACTTGTCGATATCGGTGCTTGACAGACCGGCCTTTGTAAGCAGGATATGATGCTCTATGCATTCGTCAATATGTCCCATATACGCTTGCTTGCCGTCAAAGGAGATCACCGCAAGCATGGGTTCGCCATTTTGCATTGCGGCGTCAAGGTTTTCATGCTCTGAATATTTATGAATCCGCATCAGCGTTCCTCCTGAAAACCGCTACATTCCGGGGCGAACATAGTTCGCCCCTAAAAGCTTACTGCTATTACGACATCCACACGGTGAATAAATCTCGGCCTCTGAAATTTTCTATGCCGAACATGACAAGAATATCGTGCTTGACATTATAATATACGATGACAGGCTGATTGTTTCGCATCAGCATACCATCGAACGCGAAGAAGTTCTCTCCCAGAAGCGACCTGTACTCGTTGATCAGCGCATCGAACGCATCAGGATCTTGCGGCAGGTCGGACAGTGAATAGGAATACGTTACGCCGCCGCGGAAATCCCCCGGATTCACTGGACGTACTCCGGCAAATGCACCGAAAGACGGTAAGGGGTAAAATCCCATATAATATACTATGTTTTCCCGCAGAACGGATGGCAGCGGGACATAATCTTCGCGGTTCATGCTGAGTGCCAGATCAATCGGCACAGCGAAGTTGAGGTTCTGCCCACCGAGTATTCCGCCGGCAGTAACGCCGATGACCCGGCCAGCCGCATCCAGCAGTGCCCCGCCGGAAGAACCAAATGATATCGGCGCATCAGTCTGAATAAACTCAAATCCATCTATCTCGCGCCGTACGCTTGAGATGATGCCGCTTGTAAATGTAGATTGCAGACCCAAAGGACTGCCCAAAGCGTATACAGGCATCCCAGCACGCAGATTGATAGAATCCCCAAGTTCCAGATATTCAAATGGGCCGCCTTCCACTTGTATAATGGCAAGGTCTTTGCCCCAGCTGTAATCGAAAATCCCCGTGATGTCGAAAGTTTCGCCGTCAACGACTATGTGTGCGGAAACAGCACCGTTCATGACATGGTGATTGGTAACAGCCATTCCGCACTCACTAATGAAGAATCCGCTGCCTGTTCTGCCCCGGTCGCCGTCCCTATCGAAAACTTCTATGTAAAATACAGCCGGAGCGGCCAGCCTATATATCTCCGCCGGGGAGAGGGGAGATATCAGGTTGATGCCGAGCCGTAAATCAGCGTCTATCATTCGTGCGACGACCGCCGCAGCTTCCGCCCTGGTGATTGATTGCATGGGAAAAAACGTTCCGTCTGAATCCCTGCCTGTAATAATACCGGCTCTGTAAAGTGCATAGACGTACGGCCCGTAGCTGAAACGCTCAAGCACATCTGGAATCGCACCGTCCCTGATGTTATTTTTCGGTGTGACTGATTCATCAGAAAATGCCCTGGCCAGCATAATGGCAAAATCTGCCCTTGAGACAGGTTGATTGATATTCATGAACTCACGGGGCAAAATTCCGTGCCGTCGGGAGTAGGCGATGTATGGCAAATACCAGGGAGAAGCCGCTGCGAAATTTGCCTGGCCTGTGTGATATATGCTGTGAAGCATGGAAGAGATTCTGATAGTCTCCGCCGCTGTCAGCCGCTCAGCCGGGGCGAACAACTCAGCGGAACGCCCGCTAATCACGCCGTATGTCTGTGCTAAACGTACATAGTCGTGATACCAGCGGGTCTCCGCAACGTCTGAAAACGTGTGCGCAGGCCCGCGCATTCTTTCAAAATGTGACAATCCGGCCGCCTCCGCCACAGGTGACAGCAACAACCCTAAACTGACTGTCAGTAATAACGCACTCACGAGTTTTTTCATTATTCAACCCTTTCTCCGGCCGGACTATCGCCCTGAGCCGGAAGTCTTTGTAATATATAGGGATGCCCCTTCGTGCATGAAGGGAACGTTGGACGAGGGAACAAAAACACCCGGCTGGAGCGGAGCCACCCTCTTTGCTAAAGAGGGTGCCGGCCGCAGTCGGCGGGTGTTTTGTCTACCTATCGTATAGCAGCCCCCAGCTGTTCCGCTAAGGCAGCCAGCACCGTTTTTACCACCTCGTCCGCCTCTTCGTCTACCAGCGTCTTGTCATCCGCGCGGAGATTCAGTGAAAACGCCACGCTTTTTTTATCCGGCGGGACTTGATCCCCGGTGTAAACATCGAACAGCCGTACTTCCCGCAGAATCTTTGATTTTGCACCGGAAGCCCATATACAGTCCGTCAGCTCTGCCGCTGTGACCGATCTGTCACATACAATGGCGATATCTCGCGTAACAGCCGGGAATCGTGCGATCTGTGTATATGTTATTTCGTCCAACAGGCAATTCAACATGGCGGTGAAATCAAGCGCAATCGCGAACACATCACGCGGAAACCCGTAATTTTTTGCGACCGTCGGGTGAATCTGCCCGACGATGCCCAACTTGACATCCCCGGAATAGACAGCTGCCGCCCTGCCCGGATGGTATGATGGGTGATCCGTCTCTGCCTTAAAGCGCGGATTCTCTATGCGCATTTCGCGCAAAATCGCTTCGCACACGCCTTTGATATCGAAGAATCCACCCTCGCCATAAGCACCAAGCGTCAGGATCTGGCGCTCTTCCGGCAATTGCTCACCTATATCGGTATAGATTGTCGCCAGTTCATACAGCTTCGCGGACAAGTTCCGATGCCCCCAGTTCCCGGCGAGTGCGCCGAGCATTGATGGCAGCGACGTTGTTCGCATCAGACTTCTGTCCTCACCCAACGGATTCAGAATCCGTACGCTTTGCCGTAACGGTGAGTCCGGGGCAAGTCCAATCTTATCATAATCGGTCTGGCCGATAAACGAATACGTATAGATTTCGGAGAATCCCAAAGCACGGCAGAGTCTTCCAGCCGCACGCTCTGCCCGCTGTTTCGGTGTAAACGCCCCCGCTGACAATCCGCCGTGGATTGTTGGTGCGATCACATCGTATCCATAGAAACGGGCGACTTCTTCGGCCAGGTCGGAGTAATGTTCAATATCACCCCGCCATGACGGGGCAGTGATCATCGCATTGTCCACAGTGAATCCGAGCTTTGCCAGTGTCTCCGTCATGAACGTCTCGTCAATATCTGTGCCGAGCAGTTTGTTGATTTTCTCCGGCGCCAACGCCAGCGTAACGGGTGAGAGTGACTTTGCGCGTATATCAATCACCCCGTCGCAGACCTCGCCCGCACCTAAAAGCTCCACAAGTTCACACGCGCGCTCCACCGCGGGGAGGGTATTTTCTATATCCAGGCCTTTTTCAAACCGGCTGGAAGCGTCTGTCCGTAGTCCCAGTGCGGAGGCGGTTTTGCGTACTGACACGCCGTTGAAGTTCGCCGACTCGAAGACGACAAATTTTGTCTCTTCGATGATCTCACTGTTCTCCCCGCCCATGACGCCGGCGATGCCGACCGCTTTTTCCGCATCGGCAATGACAAGCATATCAGGCGTGAGTTCCCGCGCTGTTCCATCTAGGGTGTTCATTGTTTCACCGGGACGGGCAGTTCGCACGACAATCTTTCCACTGTCGAGGCAGGCGTAATCAAA
>WQVW01000180.1 GCA_009785655.1 Oscillospiraceae bacterium
AAATGCGGGGAGGGCGCAGTTTATGTCAAAATCAGCGGTAAACAGGATAGGCATTTTAACCTCCGGCGGCGACGCGCCGGGAATGAACGCGGCGATACGCTCCGCCGTGCGGACGGCGAGTGGCCTGGGTATCGAATGCGTTGGTATCCTGCGTGGGTACAATGGTTTGATGACCGGAGATTTTATTAAACTCGGCGAAGAAGAAGTCAAAGGCATCACCGGCCGCGGCGGAACAATGCTGTTCACGGCGCGATCCCAGGAGTTCATGACTGATGAAGGGTTTCAACGTGCCGTGAACACCTGCAAATTTATGGGGATTGACGGCTTGATTACAATCGGCGGCGACGGGACGTTTCAGGGTGCGTTGAAGCTGTCGAAAGCCGGGGTCAAGGTTGTCGGCGTTCCGTGCACCATTGACAATGATATCGGCTGCACAACGTATACTATCGGGTTCGATACCGCGTGCAACACCGCGATTGAGGCGGTGGATAAACTCAGCGACACCATGCAGTCGCATGAACGCTGTTCGGTAGTTGAAGTAATGGGTCGCAGATCTGGGCATCTTGCTTTAAATGTGGGCATTGCCACCGGCGCGACCATTACGATGATACCGGAGTTCCCGGTGAATTTTGAAAAGGACGTTATCGACCGCATCCGTTCAGCGAGAATTGCCGGACGCACGCATTTTACCATCATCGTTGCCGAGGGGATTGAGCCGGTGAACGATATCGCCCACAAGATCAATGAGACTACCGGTATTGAGACCAGGGTCACGACAATCGGCCACATCCAGCGCGGCGGTGCGCCGCTGGTGCGGGATAGAGTCACAGCGTCGCTGATGGGCAACAGAGCCGTGATGCTTCTGGCAGCGGGGGAGGATGGCAGCGTTGTCGTGATGGACGGGGATCAATGTACCGACCTTGATATCGAAGCAGCACTGCGCATGAAAAAAGCACTGGATCCCGATGCATATCATTTGCTGTCCGCGTTGACAAGTTAGTGTAGGGGCGGTTAATAACCGTCTCTACAGGAATATATCTTTTCTGGAGGAAGCAACAAAAATGGCAGGACATTCAAAATGGAACAATATTAAAAGAGCAAAAGGCGCGCAGGACGAGAAGAGGGGCAAGATTTTCACCAAAATCGCGCGCGAAATCATCGTGGCAGTCAAAGAGGGCGGAAGCGGAGACCCGGCGAATAACTCACGCTTGGCAGCGGCTGTCGCGAAGGCCAAGGCCGCGAACATGCCCGGCGACAATATAAAAAGGACGATTGAAAAAGCCCTGGGTGCGGGCGGAGAGAACAATTATGAGCGCGTCGCCTATGAAGGCTATGGCCCACGCGGCGTGGCGGTGATTGTTGAGGCGATGACCGATAACAGGAACAGAATCGCGTCCGAAATGCGGCATCACTTTGATAAATACGGCGGCAACATGGGTGAACCCGGCTGTGTCTCCTGGTCATTCACGCGCAAGGGCGTCATTATTATCGACAACGACAACGAGAACCTATCAGAAGATCGGATGATGACAGACGCGCTGGAGGCTGGCGCAGAAGATGTTGCAGCCTCCCCGGAGATCTTTGCGGTATATACGCTGCCGGAAGATTTTCAAGCGGTTAATGATGCGCTGGAGGGTCTTGGATACAAATTTTTATCGGCGGAAGTGGAGATGGTGCCTTCAAATTACATAAAGCTTGAAGATACTGGAGACATCAAAAACATGGAAAAAATGCTGGAACTGATGGAAGACAACGACGATGTGCAGAATGTCTGGCATAACTATGAAGGGTAATGCGGATTAAAGCATCTATGAAGATAGCTGTCCGCGGAGGTGTATATGTCACATCGTAAGTTACTGAATGTGCTAAGCATATTCAACGCAGCGGTGAACACGTTGTATTTAGTCAGGTTTTTTGGGGTGCTTCCGCCTGAAACAGTCGTTTATGGATATGTGCCGTGGTTTATGTCGTTCGCATTGCCCAATATTGTTTTTACGCTACTATCATGGCTTCTAGTATATTTGCTGTTAAAAAAATTGGACACATCAGCAGCGTTGGCAGGCTTGTTAAATGCAGGGGGCTTGATTTTCCACGCATTAAATGGTTTTATGTTTGGATTGTATTCGGGTTCATTTCAGGCGTTGACGGTATTTAACGCAATATTTGAAATCGCAGTGTATGTATATGGATTAGCGCTTGCCGCATTTTACATCACACAATTTTGGTCGGTTATTGCAAAAAACGCCAAAGAAAAAAGCAAAAAGGGATGAAATTTCTCGCGTGGGCATTTGTCGCAGCAAATAAGCATAAGTCTAGCTGCCCTACACAAACGCCGCCAAAGTCAGAATCCCGATGTTGTCGCGGTAAATCCTGCCGAACTGCGAAATTGGCAGCGGATTGACGCCTAGGCCGCATTCTATCGTATAGCCCGGTCTGTTATACTCCTTGATGAACCAGTCTTTATACCCCGCATTGTCGGAGAGATACGGCGTCTGCACATGCGGATATCCGCTGACCCTTGTAAACAGCTTTGCGATTTCTTCCGACTGCGGCGGCAGGAAGTCTCGATAGCGCCAGTATATGACCTCACCCTGTGTGTGATATGATAGCGTCAGCCGGAAGTCGTGTGCCTTTGTGAACTCCGCCATCGCGATACTCTCCGGCTCTGACAGCGGATGTGCGCCTACGTAATCCCGCGGGCCGGGTTTTGTGAAGCCTTGGGAAAATTTGATTTCTTTTGCCAATTCCCATGTGGCGGGGTAGTTTAGGTTTAAATCAACGCCCCTGGCATTGGCTTTCCATCCGCCAGGGAACGGTAAACGGAGATAGTTCATCGCTTTTAAATCTTCATACACCTCGTTGCTGGGGTCGTGCGATCCTGTAACGAGGTCAACTCCGTCCGGATTAACCATCGGCACTATGTGTAGTGTCGATTTTTCATACATATCTGCATAAACAGGTCGCAACATTGGCAGATCCAATCCCGCATATATTGCGGCATATGCTTCAATAAAGCGCATTAAAACGGGCGTGGTGATCCATTCGTTGGCATGATGTGCGGCGTTGTACATCACCTGATTTTGCCCATTGCCGATCGCAAGTGCGTAGATCGACTTTCCCAAGACGCTGTTGCCTATGATATCAGCACCTATAAACGGATACCGTGCGCGCAGCCCCTCGACACAGAGCATCAGCAGCGTGGATGTGAAGCTTATGTTTACCGGCACCACGTCGAAATCAAGCGGAATGACGATTTGTTCGCCGGCGGGCAGGTTGGTGGTGATCAAGCCCGGATTTGCTGTGGCTATGGCATCGGCAGTTGTGTTATACTGTCGCGCCAGACTGGAAACGGTGTCTCCAGCGGCTATTGTATAGCGTATATAGCCTGTGAGATACGGATGCAATGCCGCCCATGTAATTGACCCGGAGGGTGTCAAGTAAAAACCAAAAAAATTTGAAATATTTTTGTACAACCAATAAGGCAAAGGTGGCAAGGACAAGTCCTCACCGCTAAAGGGTACGGTAGCTACTGTTTATTGTCAAACGCCCGAAAGCATTTGCTCAAAAGCATCACCATACTTCCAGATGATTTCAATGTGTTCCGGGTTATGCACCTTTATCTCGCTGACAAACTCCAGAACGAGCTCTCGTGTAAGCTCTTGAATCCCCGTAAGCTCGATAAGCCGCTTTGTGAGCTTGGCTTCATTGTCATGTTGTGATTTTTCTGCCTGCACAGACAGCTCCATTACCTTATCTTCATAAACGGCAACTTGATTCGTAAGCACCTCGCTGTCGGATTGGAATTTTTCCTTTGTGATGCCACCA
>WQVW01000181.1 GCA_009785655.1 Oscillospiraceae bacterium
GAGCAGATAAAGCAAAAGCGAAACCACGACCAACGCGATATTGAGATGGTCTGGCCCGTATCTGCCCGTCATAAAATTTCTAAAAAAGTTTCTGATCACACATATGCCTCCGTGTACTCAATTATACCATCAGAATCATGCCTAAACACGGCCCGTAACATATTTTTTACATCTGCTCGCCTAGTCGAGTTGTATATACTAGTATTTAAATATCCCGCCGCCGATAAATTCACGCAGAATTGAATCCGGCGGCACCACTTCGGCCGAAATCTCCGCAAATTCATGCAACGCCGGAAGCATCGCCGCCAACTCTCCGGATGGATCTATACCTTCAGGGACAGTTGCAAACGCTTTTAAAGCCAGTGGTTTCAGCACAGGAATTTCATAAGGCATGGATGAATCCACCAAAATATCCGCCGTGTGTTTAAATGGGGAGATATACATCTCCTCCCCCCTGCGAACGGTTGGCCACATGGTCAGTGTCTCAAGCGCATCTGTCGCCCTATACTGCTCATCACGCACAACGCGGCGCATCAGCCGCTTCCAATAGTGTTTAAAAAAACTCGCCCCGTCTTTGGTCACGTCAGATCCAGTGCTGATGTAGAGCTTCAGCGAATCCGGGTTCTCACCGGTCAACGCGGGGTTCAGGGCGTGAATCCCCTCAAAAATCACGATTTCACCGGGGGCGAGCTTTATCGACACCGCTTTCGACATATCGCGGGATTGCGTTTTAAAGTTGAAATACGGTTTTAAAATTTCCTCGCCGCGCTCCAACTTTTTCGCATGGTCATTCAAAAGTACTGCATCCACAATATCCGGCGATTCTCTGTCGTAATCCCCCTCTGGCGTACGGGGTGCTGTTTCAGGGTCCAGCGTCAGAAAATAGTTGTCCATCGACATGGTGTGGGCGTGGATTGAATATTTCTTCAACTCCGTGCAGATTTTCTTGGCTGTGGTCGTCTTTCCCGCGCTGGACGGGCCGGACAAAAATGCAATCCGGCTGTCATTTATACGTTCCGCCAGCTGCTTTGCCGCATCTTGGACACTTTGGTTATACGCAAGTTCGCACTCCCGGGCAAACTCTGCCGGATTCTCTTGCGCGTTTTTATTTATCAATGCTAACTCAAATGGCATGTATAGAACTCCTTTATGCGCGCTAATTTGGCTTTAAAATTTTCTTGCCGCTCTATATATTCCAGTGGATATTTTACGTTAAAAATCCGCTCAAACCGCGGATTTTCCCCCGGCGGCATCAGTCTTGTGACGCCGCCGCCGCCCATCGCCAGAACGGTACCGATCTCCTCCATCATCCAGATGTTGTATATCCCATCCTGGCCGGGCAAACTCCAACCGGTATTTTCAAATCCGCCGGATGTAAACTTCTGCCTGTAAAGATAATACGGCAGATACCCGCTCTCTTGAAGTCTGGATGTTGAGTACATCAGCATGTCGGCAACCGATTTCCCGTTAGGGACAGCCCCACCGCCAACCATCAGGGCAGAGCCTTTTTTCATTGCCAGTGTATGAACCGTCACATTCTCCGGTACTAGACCCAACACGGTGTCAACCGTATTGCGGAACCCCGCGGGCGTATCTTCCGGCAGACCGGCGATGATGTCCATGTTCAGCGACAATCCGCCGACTTCACGGACGCATCTGACCGCTGCCAACACATCTTCCGGCGTGTGGGATCTGCCAATTGCGTTCAGTACTGTTTGAGACATCGATTGCGGATTCACACTGACTCTTGTCACGCCGTTCTCGCGCATTGCGAGTAGTTTTTCCGGCGTGATTGTGTCGGCACGGCCTGCTTCTACAGTATATTCACGGACACCAGTTAGGTCAAAACAATCGCGGATTCTGTGCAAAATTTCGCCCAAATGTTCAGCCGTGAGTGCCGTTGGCGTACCGCCGCCTATGTACACTGTGACAGGGCGGAGGCCGAATTCCCGCGTGAGTGCCGCCATATCTGTAATCTCTCGCAGCAACGCCTCCACAAAAGGCTCAATAAGTCTAAACGATTTTTCAACGCTGTTGGATACAAAGCTGCAATAAGCGCACCGCGTCGGACAGAATGGGATCCCGATGTACAGCGCGACATCCCGCGGCTTCACCGTCTTGGCGAGTGCCAGCCGCCGCCGGGTCGTATCGGTGCAGAGTTCTGCCCTGTCTTGGGCGACAAAGTATTCCTGCGTCAGCACACGGACGGGGTCTTGCCCCGCCTCTATCGCATTCGCGGCGATCCTGCCGGGTCGAATTCCTGTTAACGCCCCCCAAACAGGCGGGGATTGCAGAATCAACATAGCGGCATGATAAAAAGACAGTTTTACAGCGCGTTGCAGAAGCCTATTGGTCTCCAGCTTATCTGTTAGCGCATCCAGCCGGATGCGATGGATGCCGCGAAAAGTGGCTTTGTCCTTCGTTATATAAGTCATCGCATGGGCATAGACTTCACCGCGGCTGATACGCGATACGACCGTCAAGCTATCCGCATCTTCAGGAAAAAGCGCCACTAAAATCTGCTCCACAGCATATTGGTAGTCGTGCCCTATCAGCGTCAGATTCACTTTGGCTGAATTTCCCCGGTCGCGTGGCGCATGTAGTAGTTAAAATTCCGTTCCCGCTCCAGCGTGGTGGATTCCGCGTGGCCTGGGTACACTTCGTAATCCCCGGGCAACTCCGCCAATCGGCGCAGTGAGGTGAGCAGCACGTCCATATTTCCACCCAAATCCGTCCGTCCGCAACTGTCACGGAACAGCGTATCGCCGGTGAACAACACGCCTTCGCATTTCAGCGTAACCGATCCCGCAGAGTGCCCCGGTGTTTCAATCACGGTGAATTCAAGATTGCCCACGCGGATGACGTCTCCGTCTTTATACCGGTCGAGCCCTTCCACATCAGCCATCTTATGCGGCGAGTCTTCACCCGGCGCGTTGATATCACCTGCGTGCGCATAGCCGGGAACAAAAGTCTCTTCAAGACACGTCTGCAAGGCCATATGATGGTCAAAATGCCCGTGGGTGAGGAAAACCACCTCCGGAGTCAGGTTGTTGGCCTCGATATAATCAAGTATCACGTTACCATCCGCACCGGGGTCAATGATCGCGCACTTGAGGCTTGCCTCATCGGTAACGATATAACAATTCGTCTCAAGATGCCCAACGGGCAGAGTTTTGATTAGCATGTTTTGATCTCCTTTTAATTAACTTTTCTCATCTGTAGATAATGCTTATTAGACGTAGTTATATTTTCTGATTTTCGCATTTCTTTTTTATAGTCTTTAAAACAGCAAGAACATCATTAATTGCCCCCACATCGTATTGTGCCACTTTATTTGCTGCTTCTTCCAAAGTTTTCTTGTCTTTTTGTAAGAAGTTGAATACATTATCATTTGAAGATAAATAATTAAACACACCTATGTTACTTTCATTAAGTGACACATAATGGAGCTGGGCATTTTCAGATAATTTAGTACCATTTTCAGTATAAAAATCGCCATTGAACGCTAAGATTTTCATTTTTGCAACTAAATCGATTGAATTATTTATATTCTTCAACAATATGCGTGTATGTTCCCTTTTTATATCTCTGCCAAATTGCCGTTTTTCAAATCTTTTATGTAATAAAAAAACCAAACTACCGTTTAGTATAACAGGAATGATAACTATAAGCCAATCTTTGAGCTCCATAAATATTACAACTCCTTTTCATTTCCCAACACCGCTTAATGTAAATTTTCTGCATTATAAACAAAACACCCGACCCTGCGGGGTCACCCTCTTTACTAAAGAGGGCGGAGAGAA
>WQVW01000182.1 GCA_009785655.1 Oscillospiraceae bacterium
CATTAGCGTAGACATGTGCAAGCAAACGAAGCGTACAGGCGCGATATCTTTTATAGCGGCGTTGGCCACATACGCATTTTGCCGCCATTTTTCTTCACCAGGGGAGCATCTATTTAACTATCGTCTCATCTACGTTGTGGCCGTCTCTGTGACCTTAGCCACTTTGGATTTTGTCTTGTTGCAAAAAGACCCAGAAACAGGCAAAAGAGGCCGCCGTGTGAACATATCTGCGATGGCGAAAGCCGATGGATATGTCGGAGACATGGAGCAAAATGATAACCCGAAATTCTGGACAAAGGAATACTGGGCGGACTTTAAGCTGATGAAGCCGAAGTTTAACTTGTACGCGATCTATTTCGCCCTGGCGTTCATCAGCCTGAACATCGGCACAAACATTGCGTTCGGTAACATTACCGCTGGCATGGGTCCGCGGGATGCCTATGGTGTGCTTCTCAACCCCCAGAATATGGATTACTTGACCGTGATTAACAGTCTGGCGGATATTCCGAGTATACTGTTCGGCGGCGCACCCGTCGGTGCGATTATTTCCGCCACCGCCGCCGCGCCCTGGCCGGTGATCGCGGGTGTTGTGATGATGCTGCTTTGCGCCCTGCTGCTGTTGTTGGGATTGATGACAAAAGCAGTAAAATATATTCCCGTACAAGCGGTGGCGGGGTTCCTGTTTATCATTGGTTTCTTTTCAACATTTGTTCCAAACCTTTCAAGCTCTTTTGTCCCGGGATATACAGCACAAGCATCTGCCTCTTTGGCAGTCACAGCAATCACCAAGAACCCGTTCTTTGGCTTGGTCGCTGGTGTGGCCGTGCGCTATATAGGGAGCTACTTTGGTCTGTAAAAAAACGGCCTGAGGGCAATGGGTAAAAACAAAGACATGGGGGCAGCTTTTATTTAGCCGCCCCCATAAAAATTCATAATGCAGATAGTTGGCCGTGGAATGACGAACCGTTTGTTCATGATTCTGCCGATGCAGCACATGCCCAAGCCGCGGAAGAAAAGTGTCGGTTATTAATAATCAAAGAAGGGGTTAGAAATGCAGAGAAAAATCATCACAATCGATAAGGAAAAATGCGTTGGATGCGGACAGTGCGTGTCGGCCTGTCAGGAAGGCGCAATCGGGATGGTGGATGGCAAAGCAGCTTTGCTGCGGGAGGATTATTGCGACGGGCTTGGAAATTGTTTGCCAGTCTGCCCGGCGAACGCTATTTCTTTTCAGGCGCGTGAAGCAGTCCCGAAGAACATGGAGGAACGCCACGACGGCTGCCCCGGTGCGCACGCAGAACCAACCCAAAGAGAAGACATGCAAACAGACACACAGGCCGCTATGTCACAACTAAATCAATGGCCTGTGCAAATAAAACTTGTTCCGGTGAATGCCTCGTATTTAAAAAACGCAAATCTATTAGTGTCTGCAGACTGTGCGGCGTATGCCTACAAAAATTTCCATCAGGACTTTATGCGGAACAAAATCACCCTCATTGCCTGCCCCAAACTGGACGAGGGGGATTACAGCGAAAAACTGACGGCGATTTTCCAATCCAACAGTGTAGGATCTGTAACAGTTGCCCGCATGGAAGTTCCCTGTTGCGGCGGCATTGAGAATGCCGTAAAAACTGCGTTGCAAAATTGCGGGGGAAATATACCATGTCAAGTCACGACTATTTCAACAGACGGACGGGTGCGGGACTAACGTACATCAGATCATGCAGGAAATGGGCAATAGCGGATATCCCTAATCAACACCACTGGGTTACCAGTGGTGTTGATTGCCTTTATTTGCATTTTGCAGACACTTTGTAGTACAATAAAATGCAGATACTTTACAAAAGCGGGAGACACGTACCATGGATATGATGGAAAAATTGACAATATTGACGAACGGCGCGAAGTATGATGCGGCGTGCACATCGTCTGGCTCGGATCGTCAGGGGACGTTACCGGCCGGGTGCTGTCACTCATTCTCTGCCGATGGCAGGTGCATCAGCTTGCTGAAAATTCTGATGACAAATCACTGCATCTATGACTGCAAATATTGCGTCAACAGGGCAAGCAACGACTGTGAACGCGCAACGTTTTCGCCGGCTGAGCTTGCCGAACTGACCATAGAGTTCTACCGGCGCAATTACATAGAGGGGTTGTTTCTGTCCAGCGGCGTACTGAAGAACCCCGACTATACGATGGAGCAGATGATACGCGTCATTGAAATTCTGCGCTATGAACACAACTTTTGGGGATACATCCACGCAAAAACAATTCCCGGTGCGGCACCGGAAAATATACGGCGGCTTGGATTTCTTGTAGACCGCCTGAGTATAAACATTGAATTGCCAAGCGAAGAGAGCTTGAAGCTTTTGGCGCCGGGCAAAGACAAACAGGCCATACTCTCGCCGATGAAACAAATAAGGATGGAAGGCGAGCAAAATACACGGGAACTCGCGGTATATAAACACGCGCAAAAATTCGCACCGGCGGGACAGGCGACGCAGATGATTATCGGTGCAAGTCCTGAATCCGATTATCAGATTATCCGGCTGGCATCGGCCATGTACGGCAAATACGCGCTAAAGCGTGTGTTTTACTCTGCATATATCCCGGCGGTGGAGCATTCGTTGCTGCCGGCAATTGACTCAAAGCCGCCGTTATTGCGAGAGCATCGGCTGTATCAGGCCGATTGGCTGATGCGGCAATACGGCTTTGACGCGGAGGAGATATTAACGCCCGATACGCCGAATTTCAACCCGTATATGGATCCGAAATGTAACTGGGCTATCAACAATATGCACCTGTTTCCGTGTGATGTCAACACCGCGTCTTTAGAAGCATTGTTGAGAGTGCCTGGCATCGGCCCCACCGGCGCGAAGCGGATTGTTTCCGCGCGGAGGAACGGCAAGCTCGGTATGGCGGAGTTGAAACGTATCGGCGTGGTACTGAAACGTGCGCAGTATTTTATACTGACGGCGGACACCCCGGCGGGGGCGCGCATGAGCCGCGACACGGCCGCGCGGGCACTGATCGACCCGAAAGTATATGCGTTCGGCATGGAGCAGCTGTCGCTGTTTGATGATATTCAGGGTCTGCCCGGTGCACAGGATGTCGCGTCAATACCGGAAGCAGTGGAGGAGGCGGTGCTATGCCTGGCCACGAATTTTTAGCCAACATCAAACCCGCCAACGTCATCTATGTGTATGACGGCAGCTTTCCGGGATTCTTGTGCTGTGTGCATGAGAGTGTGTACGCCGCAGAACTTCCGTTTGACATACTTCCGGACACAGAAGATGTGCCGCTGACGCTGGTGGACATAAAATATATCACAACCGACAATGAAAAGGCGGAACGCGTTCACGCGTCGATACCGGCAAAAATATCAAAACGTGCGGCAGCGCTCACACGCACAGTGTTTTTGAGTTGCTTGAAACAGAAAGAGCTGTGCCTGCTTGAGTTCCTGTTGCGCGCCTATCGTGAGGGTGGCGCGATGATCAATAATTTCGGGGATGCGACGATGTCCCCGTTGCTGAAAGCGGAAAAACACCTGCTAGGCGAAGCGCATTTGTTAAAAGGATTTGTACGGTTTGCCGATGTCGGCGGCGGATTGGTTGCAACGATCACACCGAAAAATTATGTACTGCCTTTCATTGCACGGCACTTTACAAGCAGATTCCGGGATGAGGATTTTATGATTTTCGATAAGACACACCATGCGGCACTTGTTCACCAGCGGAGTCCTCGGCGAATCGGAGATGCGTTGGGGCAGGGAAAC
>WQVW01000183.1 GCA_009785655.1 Oscillospiraceae bacterium
AGCGGACGATTTCATCGTCTCGGCCTTCCATTGCCTTGCGCGGCAAATACGGATCTGCCAACAACGCCCGCGCCATCACAACGGCATCCGCCTTGCCCTCAGCGATGATCTCCTCCAACATATCCGGCTCGTTCAGCGCACCGATTGTGGAGACGGGAATATCCACATGCTTCTTGATCTCCGCTGCGTAATGCACATTGACGCCGCGCGGCGCAAACATAGACGGGTGCGTTTTGTCAAAGCTGCCGTGGTGTGCGCCTGTGGACACTTGCAATAAGTCGATCATCGGTTCTGCCAATTTCGCAAAAGCGATGATATCTTCAAAACTGTAGCCGCCGTCCATATACTCCTCGGCACTGATCCGCAGTTCCAGCGGGAAGTCATGTCCAACAACATTCCGCACTGCGGCTATGACTTCCAGCGCAAGTCTCGCACGATTTGGCAAACTCCCGCCATATTCGTCGGTTCTGCTGTTTGTGGCCGGGGACAAAAACTGTTCCAACAACCAGCCGTGTCCGGCGTGGATCAGTAACATTTCAAATCCCGCATCCCGGCACAAGGCCGCCGATTTGGCGTAGGATTCTATAATCCCAGCGATCATCGATTTTGTCATCTCACGGGTGATAAGCTCCCCGTCTTGATGCACATCGACAGCCCCCCACGTCGGGCCTTGCATGATAGCGAATTGCCCGCCGTGAGAGAGTTCCATGCTGGCCACTGCGCCATGGCGGCGGACAGCTCTGGCAGCCACGGCCAAACTATCCTTGGCGTTCGGTGCATCGGTGATCACTTGCACAGGGTAATATTTCCCTGTTTGGCTGTCCACAATAAGTTCACTCACCGTGACAACAGCAGCACCGCCTTTGGCGCGCAGTTCATAAAACGCCGCAGCTTCCGGCGTCAGGCAGCCGTCTGATGTCAGTATGGGATATGTCATCGGTGCTGAAATGATCCTATTCTTCAATGTGGTTTCGCCGATTTTAAGCGGGCTGAATAGATTGGGAAATTTCATAGCAAATCTTCCTTTACAATTGGCAGTTGAGGCAGTATACTTGATGGATAACAAAAGAAAGTGGGACAGTGGTAATGAAGACAAGCCTTGGTGAGCAACTCAGCCGCTTGCGGCGGGCAAACAAGCAGAGCCAAAGTCAAGCAGCAGCGAAGCTTGGCGTGTCCCAGGCATTGCTGTCGCATTATGAAAACGGCTCTCGTGAGCCAAAGCTTGAGTTCATTGTGAAGCTGTGTGACTATTACGGCGTATCGGCAGACTATCTTATCGGCATAACAGACGACCCGCGCCGGGTGGCGGATTTTACCCAAACACTTGATGAGGTATCAGAATTAATCGCAAAACTTAGGAGTGACTAATGCAAGACAACATACGAAACTTTTCAATCATCGCGCATATTGACCATGGCAAATCAACACTGGCTGATAGACTTTTGGAAAAATGCGGCGCGGTGGAGTCCCGCGAAATGGAGTCGCAGATGCTAGACAATATGGATTTAGAGCGGGAGCGCGGCATTACCATAAAAGCCCGCGCTGTTCGGCTTTCTTATAACGCCCGCGATGGGCAAAATTATACGCTGAACTTAATCGACACACCGGGGCATGTGGACTTCAATTACGAAGTTTCAAGATCCCTCGCCGCGTGTGAGGGTGCGATTCTGGTGGTAGACGCATCCCAAGGCGTGGAGGCGCAGACGATTGCCAACACGTATCTGGCGTTAGAGCATAATTTAGAAATCCTGCCGGTGGTGAATAAAATCGACCTCCCGGCGGCAGATCCGGCACGGGTCAAGAACGAAGTGGAGGATATCATCGGCATCCCAGCGCAGGACGCGCCGGAGATATCGGCCAAGCAAGGCATCGGGATTGAGGAAGTGCTGGAGCGTATCGTCCGCGATATTCCCCCGCCGAAAGGTGCGGCGGACGCCCCGTTGCGTGCGTTGATCTTCGACAGCCAGTACGATGCTTACAGGGGCGTCATCGTTTACGTGCGGATCATGGACGGCGTTTTGCGGCGCGACATGGACATTGATCTGATGGCCACCGGTGCCGATTACAAAGTGGTCGAAGTCGGGCACTTGAGTCCGACCGGACTCGAGCCGTGTGATGCCCTCCAAGCTGGGGAGGTTGGATATTTTACCGCCAGTATCAAGAATGTCGGCGACACAAATGTCGGCGACACCGTCACCGGGAGTGACAACCCGGCAGAGGAACCGTTGCCCGGGTACAAAAAAGTGCAGTCGATGGTATTCTCCGGTCTCTACACAGCGGATGGCGCAAAATATCCTGATCTGCGCGACGCGCTGGAAAAGCTGAAACTAAATGACGCTTCACTGAGTTATGAGCCGGAATCTTCCGCCGCGCTGGGCTTCGGCTTCCGTTGCGGATTCCTTGGTCTGTTGCACATGGAGATCATCGGTGAGCGGCTGGAACGCGAGTATAATCTCGATCTGATCACCACAGCACCGAGCGTTGTGTACAGAGTCACAATGACGGACGGTGCGGTTGTTTTTGTCGATAATCCGCTGAATTATCCGGATCCGGCAACGATCGAAACAGCGGAAGAGCCGTTTATCAACGCCTCCATCATCTGTCCGCCGGAATATGTCGGCAATATTATGGACTTGTGCCAGGACAGACGCGGCGATTATAAGGAGATGGTATATCTCGACGCCGCCCGTGTGGAGTTGAAATACGAGCTGCCGCTGAACGAAGTGATATACGACTTCTTCGACGCGCTAAAATCCCGCAGCCGTGGCTACGCCTCACTTGATTACGAATTTTCAGGCTACCGCGTGTCGCAGCTTGTCCGGCTGGACATTCTGCTGAATAACGAGGTTGTGGATGCGCTGTCGTTCATCGTACACAAAGACAAGGCATACGCCAGGGGGCGGAAAATTGCGGAAAAATTAAAGGATAACATTCCGCGCCAGTTGTTTGAAATCCCAGTTCAGGCCGCGATTGGCGGCAAAGTCATCGCCCGGGAGACAATCAAAGCCATGCGGAAAGACGTTCTGGCGAAATGCTACGGCGGGGATATATCCAGAAAGAAAAAGCTGCTTGAAAAACAGAAGGAAGGCAAAAAACGCATGCGCAGTTTGGGCAGCGTATCGGTACCGCAAGACGCGTTCATGGCGGTGCTGAAATTAGATGAATAACTTGCATGGGCGGCCGCAAAGGCCGCCCATTGATTTTACATAGATTTATTCGTTAAGCAGAAAACACGCGGTAAACGCGATTTTATCCTGACCGTAATTGTAGCCCAGATTATTATCGGTGCACACTTTATTCACCAACAGGCCGCTGGCTTCCATCGATGCTGACATTCTTTCCGGATGCCGACATGGTTCATCCGGATATGTACAAGTCTCACACAGCATACACGCACCCGCGCCCATGGCATAAACTTGTGCGTATTGCTTCTCAAGCTCCTCCCACATCTTGCCGAAATTTGCTTTATGGGTCAGGCCGATGGTTATGATACCTTCCCAGTCATAGCTGTCCTCCAGCTCGCCGACTGTCTGCACCAAAAACCCGCCGGAATAGCCCAGCACACGCGCTTGCAAAACGTCCAACGAAGGACACTCCGGCGGGCATGACCAGGATTTTCCGTATCTGTCGCATTGCTCCGGATTGCACATGTCGCGTACTTCTTGCATGAACTCAAGCGTCGAAATATCCATCGGCGCACAGTTGGTGAATCCGCACGCTTCGGCGAGGGCGGTGAGTTTGTTGTAGTCTATCAT
>WQVW01000184.1 GCA_009785655.1 Oscillospiraceae bacterium
CACAGCGGCAGAATGTATGGAACGCATAGATGCCGACACAGCTGCACATAGGGCGGCGCTTGTGGCCGGAATCCAATCGCGAATTATGGACGACTTCAACCAAAGCCGGATAGGCAGCGCAACGTCCGTACTGATTGAGGGGCATAACGGTGCCAACTATTACGGGCGTAGCTATGCTGAATCCCCAGAGGTTGACGGCTTGATATTCGTTCGGGGTGAGGGGATAGAGATAAATGATTTTGTGGATGTGCGAATCATCGGCATTGAGAACGGAGACCCGTTAGGTGAGTTGCTTAACTAAAAAAGCAGCCAAAAGAATTTCACCGATCTCAGGCAGAATCCGGAGAAGCCCGATAAAGTTTTTGGCTCTACCTTTTATTTGATAAAACAGGTGGGAAGGAGGCGGCACAGTGAATACCGCAAATAAGCTGACAATGTTCAGAATCATACTGATACCGATATTCCTGGCGGTGCTGTACATAGGGTTCCCGGGCAGTAATTATGTGGCGATGGCCATTTTCATCGTTGCGGAACTTACAGACTTTGCGGACGGATATATCGCGCGAAGCCGCAATCAGGTGACTGATTTCGGGAAGTTTATGGATCCACTGGCAGATAAAGTACTTGTATTTGCTGCGATGATCTGGTTTGTGGAGCGGGGAATCATGCCTGCGTGGGCGGTGTTGATTGTGATCATACGCGAGTTTATGGTGACTGCGTTGAGATTGATTGCAGTTGGAAATGGACGTGTGATTGCCGCCGGGTTTTCAGGCAAGATTAAGACAATTGTGACGATGATATGCCTGACCGCCATGTTCCTGTCGCTGCCGCAATGGCTTGTTTACGTGAATGTTGCCGCCATAACGATAACAACACTTGTTTCCGGTGTGGAGTACTTTGTAAAAAATAAAGACATAATCAATTTTGACAAATAATAATGCAAGAGATTTAAATCAATGGAGCATGATAAAAATACATAAGACAGGTGACATTTGATTTTGGAATTTAAGAAGCTGACACTCGACCACATAGAGGCATTCAGGCCGTTTTTCAAAGATAACCATTGCCGCATCTGTGATTGTACTATCGGCGGGACCTTCATGTGGCGTGACCATCATTACACAGAATACGCACTGGAAGACGGGGTTTTGTATCTGAAAGTGACCTATCCGGAGACGGGGCCGGCTTTTGCCCCGCCAATGGGCGCGAGATCTGACAAGGCTGCCTATCAGCGGATCATTGAATATTGCGGTAAGAACAACATGGTTGTTAAAATCTGTGCGGTGACCGAAGCCGTGCTGAAAGACATTGTTCAATTGTTTCCGAACTCCACGTCGTGGACAGATCGTGCGTGGTCGGATTATCTGTATCTCAGCGACGATATAAAAAATTTAGCTGGCAGAAAATTTTCCGGACAGCGCAATCATATTAATAGATTTAAGAAAGAAAACCCGGGATGGGTGTTTCAAGCTGTCACGGCAGATAACCTGGCTGAAGCCAGGGCGTTTATCGAGCATTATGCGCGTGAACATGTCAAAGAATATGCCGCATATGACGAAGGGAACGCAAAAACGCTTGAGGTGCTGTCCAATTTTGAGCTATACGGACAATTCGGCGGAATATTGTATGTTGACGAGAAGCCGGTCGGCTTTTCGTTAGGCGAAACAGTGGGCGATACGTTGTTTGTTCATGTTGAGAAGGCCGACACAGCTTATCACGGGTCATATCCGATGTTGATGAATCAATTTGCAAACATGTTCGCGACAGATGGCATTGATTATATCAACAGGGAAGAGGATGACGGGGTCGAAGGGTTGCGCGTATCGAAGCTGTCGTATCATCCGATAGATATTCTGGATAAATATATAGTGGAAATACAGTGAAACCCCAATAAATCAGGTCGTTTGCGCCAAAAAGGATCGAGCGACTGCGTTAAATGAGCGAAAGATTGCGAATGAGGATCAAAAAATAACCTAACGCCGGGAAAACATCCTGGCGTTAGGTTATTTTAAATTAAGATTTATAGAACAGCCAGATATGTCTCTTTCGGCTGTACGCCAACAAAGCGTTTTGACTCTAGACCATCTACGAACAATATGACTGTCGGAATACTCATCACACTATAACGCGCGGCGAGCGTGGGTTCTTGGTCAACATCTACTTTGGCGATTGAAACATTGCCGGTGGATTCGGCGGCCAATTCCTCAAAGATTGGCGTAAGGATTTTACATGGACCGCACCAATCGGCCCAAAAGTCTACAAGCACTTGACCTTTGCTGATCGTGTCGTCAAAATTCTCAGACGTTAAATGTAAGATACTCATTATTCCGGCACTTCCTTTCGTATTTTATCATAATATGCTGTCATTTTGCGTATAAAGCGTTAAAAATGGTGTGCAGATTTGTAAAACCAATCTTACATTGATATTTTACCACATTTTATTTGTAAATACTACTGTAAACGTGTATAATTAATCTATCTGTAATATTACTATTGCACTTGTGTAGGAAAATTGTTTTCGCGTTTCCCCGCCCCTGGCAGGGAAACATAGAAAAACTTCCTATTCTAAGTGTTGAAGTAATATTAATGGTTTACAAAGAGAGAATTTGGAGCTGATGACAATGGACGAACTTTCCAGAAACTTTATACATGCATTTATAGATGAAGACATTGCCCCCGGCGGGCGGTTTGAGGGGATGACTGTGCACACCCGGTATCCGCCCGAGCCGAATGGATACCTGCATATTGGCCACTGCAAGGCCATCCTTATCAATTTTAATACCGCACAACGGTACGGCGGGTTATTCAATCTGCGGATGGACGATACAGATCCTGTGGGCGAAGATGAGGAATATGTTGAAGCCATTTGTGATGATATCCGCTGGCTCGGCTGCGCATGGGATGACCGCTTTTTCTACGGCAGTGATTATTTCGAGAAGACGTATGCACTTGCGGTTGGCTTGATAAAAAAAGGGCTGGCCTATATATGCCAGCTATCGCCGGAGGAATTCAAGCAACAGCGCGGGAGTATCGGCATTCCGGCAACGTCCCCATATAGAGACAGGCCAATTGAGGAAAGCTTGGATTTTTTCGAGCGTATGAGAAACAGAGAATTCCCAGAAGGCGCGATGACACTGCGGGCGAAAATCGACTTGACGAGCGGCAATTTCAACATGCGAGATCCGGTGATATATCGTATCAAGTATGCGCATCATCACCGCCAGGGCGATCAATGGTGCATCTATCCAACATACGATTTTGCGCACCCGATACAGGATGCGCTGGAAGACATCACGCATTCACTATGTTCGTTGGAGTTTGAGGATCACAGGCCATTATACGACTGGGTAGTTGAAAATGTTGATTTGCCGGCAAAGCCGCGGCAGATTGAATTTGCGCGGCTGAATATGAACTATACCGTGATGTCGAAGCGGAAATTGCTGCGATTAGTCAAAGAGGGGCATGTCGCCGGGTGGGATGACCCGCGGCTGCCAACGATACGCGGTCTGCGAAGGCGCGGTTATACACCGGCGTCAATACACGATTTCATCGAACGTGTGGGTGTTGCGAAGGCAAACAGCGTGGTTGATTACGCATTGCTGGAGCATTGTCTGCGTGAAGAGCTGAACAAAACAGCGTCTCGTGCAATGGCAGTTCTGCGCCCGGTGAAACTCGTGATTACCAACTATCCGGAAGACAAAACGGAAGTGTTTGAGATTGAGAACAATCCGGAAGATGAAACATCCGGAACTCGC
>WQVW01000185.1 GCA_009785655.1 Oscillospiraceae bacterium
CTCTGATTTTGTGACGCATACGGGGTTCTGGCACTGCGCCAGCTTGTCCGAGGTCGGCAGCGGCGGTGTCAGGCGCGGCAGATGGAAAAAGTCGAACAACAACGCCATCCTGATAAACATTCCGTACCGCACTTGGTCAAAATACACTGCCCGCCCATCGTCATCGACGTCCGGATCAATCTCCCCATCGCGCGGCAGCGGGTGCATGATGAGCATGTCATTACTGGCGCGTTCAAGCAGCTTTCGCGTTAAGATATATGTGCCGCGCAAGCTGTTGTACTCGTTCTTATCGGTAAACCGTTCACCCTGAATCCTGGTCATATACAGAACATCCAATTCAGGCATACATGCTTCCAGCTGGGTGGATTCTTCATACGCAATCCCGCGTGTGCGCAGGAAATCAAGCGTATACTCTGGCATACGCAGGCTTTGCGGAGAGATAAAGCGGAACTTAATTCCGGGGAACTCCGCCAATGCCATGATCAGCGAATGCGCCGTGCGTCCGTATTTCAAGTCTCCGCAGATCCCGATGCGGAGGTTTTCGATCTGCCCGCGTTTTTGCGCGATGGTCGTCAAATCTGCCAATGTCTGCGTGGGGTGCATATGTCCGCCGTCCCCGGCGTTTATCACCGGCACGGGCGAATACATTGCTGCTGCGCACGCCGCGCCTTCCAGCGGACTGCGGATGACAATTGTATCTGCATAAGACGCCGCCACCCGGATTGTATCAGCCAAAGTTTCACCCTTGGAAACAGATGTCTCCAAGGGATTAGAAAACCCGAATACATTGCCGCCAAGCTTCATCGCCGCCGCTTGGAACGAAAAGTTTGTCCGCGTACTCGGCTCATAAAAAAGCGAGGCTAGCACTTTGCCGCGGCAGGAATCAACATATTCGCCGGGATTGGCGATGATATCACAGCAACGGGAATACAGTGCATCCCACTGTGATTTGGTCATATCTTCAATACTTACAAGATTCCGCAACTTGTCAACCTCCCGTTTCACGTTCTGACAAATTATATCATAAGGTACGGGGTGGGTGCAAGCGTGTTTTGGGACGTGGAGCGGATATCGCACGGGCGGATTGCTATCCGCCCGTGGTTGGATTCTGCGCCAATTTACAGGGGCCGGGGATTGGGTGGGGCATCGCGGGACGATTGCCATCGTCCCCTACAACCTGGTTTCTATCCTTTCATCAACAGATACATAATCGCCTTCTGTACATGCAGGCGATTTTCCGCTTCGTCAAAGATTTCTTCTGCGTGTGCTTCAAAGACTGATTCTGTGATCTCCTCGCCCTTATGCGCCGGGAGGCAGTGTTGCACCATGCAGTCCGGTTTCGCCAGTGCCATCAGACTGTCGTTCACTTGATAGCCCGCAAAGATTTTCCGCCGCTCCTCCGCCTCAGATTCCTGCCCCATCGAGGCCCAGACGTCGGTGAATATCACGTCAGAATCTTTTGCGGCTTCCTTAGGATTAGTCGTGAGTGTGAATTTGGCGTCTTTGACAGTTTTGGCGAAATCCAACACCCGCGCATCCGGTTCAGAACCCACCGGGGCAGCGACGGCGACATCTATTCCGCATTTCAGGCAACCAACGATCAGCGAGTTCGCCACGTTATTGCCGTCCCCGATAAAGCTGACTTTCAGGCCACGCAATGTGCCTTTATGCTCCCGAATCGTCATCAGGTCGCCGAGAATCTGACACGGGTGCGCAAAGTCGGAGAGGCCGTTTATCACCGGGATTGTTGCATATTTGGCAAGCTCCTCAACCGTGTCCTGTGAGTAGGTGCGGATCATAATGCAGTCGCAATAGCGGCTGAGCACCCGCGCCGTGTCAGCGATGGATTCGCCCCGGCCGATCTGGCTGTCGCCGGATGTCAGAAACAACCCGTGTCCGCCGAGCTGGAAGATCCCAACTTCAAACGATACCCGCGTCCGCGTGGAGTTCTTCTCAAAAATCATCGCCAGCGTTTTCCCCGGCGGGAAGTTGTGCGGTTTGCCGGATTTTAGCTCGGCTTTCAGGCTATCAGCAGTGTCGAGTATGTTTAAAATATCACTCTCAGTCAAGTCCAAGAGTTTCAATAGATGTTTTGTCATTGCGAAAAATCCTCCAATATAGACTTCAATATTGCAAGCCCCGTATCCAGTTCATCGTATGTGATTGTCAGCGGCGGCAGCATTCTTAGGGCGTCTGCGCCTGCAGTCAAGATCAGCAATCCGTTTTGCGCACATTTTTGCGCGATTTCTTTCGGTGCAAGTCCGGTGAGCGGGATTCCCAGCATAAGCCCCAGTCCGCGCACTTCGCCGACTGCCGGGATTCCCCAACTTGCGATTGTTTTGCGGATATAGTTGCCTTTTTTTGTTACCTCATCCAGAAGCTCTGGCGTCAGTTGACTCAAAACCTCCAGTGCGGCGGCGGCGGATACCGGGTTCCCGCCGAATGTGGAGGCGTGGTCGCCGGGTTGCAGAACGGCGTGAAGCTTTTCGTTCGCCATGAATCCGCCCATCGGCAGACCGCCGGCGATGCCTTTGGCGAAGCTCACGGCGTCCGGATTGACGCCATATTGCGCCATCGCAAAAAACGAACCGCACCGACCAACACCTGTTTGAACCTCGTCAATCAACAGCAATACGTCTTTGGATTGGCAGAGTTTTTCAATGGCAAGCACGTAGTCGCGATCCAGCGGCAGAACGCCGCCCTCTCCCTGTACCAGCTCTATCGTCACAGCGCATGTGCTGCCGTCCAGCGCGGCCTCCAGCATTGCGAGATCATTCGCCGGAACGTGACGGAATCCCTCTGTAAGCGGAAAAAAGTGATTTGGATGGAACGAATCCTGTCCCGTTGCCGCCAGCGTTGTCACCGTCCTGCCGTGGAACGACTGGACAAGCGTGATGATATCGCTGCGTCCGGCACCGTATTTGTCGTACGAGTATTTACGCGCAAGCTTAATCATACCCTCATTAGCCTCGGCTCCGGAGTTAGAGAAGAACGCGTTTTTCATCCCTGTGCGCGTGATGAGCGCCTCGGCGAGTCTCACGTACGGTGCAGTATAATAAAGGTTCGACATATGCTGTAATTTCATTGCTTGGGCGTATATAGCCTCCGCCCATTTTTTATTGCCGTATCCCAGGCAGTTGACGCCGAGACCGCTTGTGAAATCGATGTATTTTTCACCCTCCGGACTATACAGCGTTGCGCCCTCACCGTGATCGATCACAGCGTCGAATCTGCCGTACGTCTGCATGACATGTTGTGCATCTTTGGATTTTATTTCATTGCTTGTCATTTTGTCAGCTCCCTTTCTCTAACCATTGGTGCATTCCTGCGCCATATTCGTCGGTTGGCCTGGTCACGAACCCGAATTTGTTATAAAAAGCCTCTCGTCCTTTGGCGGCCATCAGTATGGCGTAAATTGTAAAATCATCTTCAAGTGTTGAGTTGATGTAATCCATCACCTGCTGCATGATCGCTTTTCCGATTCCGTATCCTTGAAACTCTGGCAATACAGCCACATCGCCAATGTATGCGACAGATCCACCGTCACTGACGACCCGTGCCATGCCAACGGTTCTTCCGTCGCTGTGCTTCGCCGCCACGATAAATGCGGAGTTGTTCAGCCCAATTTGCGCCCTGTTTTCCTTGAACGCATTCCACCCAACAGATTCGCGAAGCATGTTGTAGTCTTTTACCGATATAGTGTTCACATATGTAATCTCATCCAAAAGGCAGCACCTCTTTTCGTCTTTC
>WQVW01000186.1 GCA_009785655.1 Oscillospiraceae bacterium
ATACCAGATTTCGTTGGGTTTTATCAACTGGTTTCTTAAATTTCACAACTCAGAATACAAACTGCACAAGCAGCATGTAAATTGCGGTACCAGCGGCGATGGATAGCAGCGTATTCTGCTTCCAGATATGTAATGCCGCCACCACGATGATTGCAATAATTTCCGGTAAACCACGCGGGGATACCGTAAGATCAATATACCGCAAACAATACACCACCAACATGCTAATCGCCGCCGTCGGCAGCATTTTACCCAGATAATGCACATATCGCGGCGCGGACAACGCATTCGGAAAGAACACAAACGGCAAAAATCGCGTGATCGCAGTGCCCGCCGCCAGAATCGCTATGATGACAAGCGCTTGCGTTGTGGTTACCATCAATCATCCACCCCTCTTTCAAGTTTCTTGCGGAATATAGTCAAACACACAATGATCAGAACCATCGCGGGGATAATGAAGTTGTCCGCGCCGAAAATCAAGAGACTGACGATTGCCGCCCCCAAGCCAATCAACGCCGGGGAATGGTTCTTCTGCGCGCGCCATTGGTTCAGGAATATAACCACGAAGAACGCAGTCATCACAAAATCTATCCCGTATGTATCAAATGTCAGCAACGGCCCGATAATCCCGCCGGCAATGCCGCCGAGTATCCAGTAGCTCTGATTTAGCAAGGTTACAGACAGCATGAACGCCCGTTTATCCACATTCGGCGGCGGCTCTGCCGAGCAGAGGATGGAAAATGTCTCATCGCACATACCGAAGATCAAATAGGGCTTTATCTTGCCGGTTCCACTGTATTTTTCCAGCATGGATATGCCGTAAAACAAGTGCCGTGCGTTGACGGATATGGCAATCAAAAATGCGTACAGCGGGTCAAAGACGGAAGTCAGCAGGCTGATGCCGATAAATTGCAGCGCCCCCGCGAAAACAACGCTGCTGGTCAGTAATATCCACAGCACACCATATCCTCTGGCACTCATCAATATGCCGTAAGCCGCACCTAAAAAGGCAAATCCGGTCAACACCGGTATAGTATGCGGGAACGCCGCTTTCATCGCAGACGGCAAATTTTTCAGCATCACATCATCAGCTTTCTTTTAAATTTACGGACGGCTCGTTTTGAGCCGTCCGTAAGTGCTATCATGTCTGCAGCGCGGATTTACTTATCCTGAGACACAAACAGCTCCAACCGCTTGTTGAAAAATTGATAAACATAGGAAATCGCGACCAGGATCAGCCCCAGAATAAAATACGAGAGAATCCGGAACCCCTGCGTCAATGTCGCGAGGTCAATAATAAACAGTTTCGCCACGCTCAACAGTGCAAGCCCAAGGCCGAATCTGCGCAAGAGGACATATCGTTTCACAAATCCAATAATCGTCCACAGCAATGCCGTGAGGACATAGACTATACTGATCCAGAAGCTGCTGAATGAAAGTCCGTAGGCGCGTATCAGATTGATTGTGAAAATTATGACGATGTACGCCGATACCGCCAGCGGGAGATATTGCACACCGCCGACCCCCTCCAACACCGCCCGGCGAGTCAGGTCATAAACAACGAACGCCCCAAGCGCACCGACCGCTATGAGTACCCCCGTGGCAACAGCGATCATTCCGGCGTATTCGCCAGCCGCATGGGTAAGATATTCACTGACCGTCCAGATAGTCGGGCTTGAGGTAATGTTGAGCAGCAGAATTCCAAGAACACCCAGGCTGCCTAGTATCACTGAAATTATCTTCATGCCGTTATCAAACAGTATACGTATTCTGGGATAGACGATGGCCAAAATCAGCGTGGCCACACACATCATGGCGATGATGAGATAGCCCATGTCAAGCCAATACGGGCGGGAGAGGTATGCCAATCCTAACCGTTCCGGCAGAAGCACGATGTAAAGCCACAGATTTGCCGCCGTGCAGTATTTAAAGGCTTTTTGCGGTACGCCGTATACCGCCTTTTTGCAGATAAAGGCAGCCATGATTATAACCGTCGAAGCTGTGACCGCGAGATGTTCCCACTGTAACTGATGCGTTGCCTCAGTTAGCTCTCCCCACCAGTGCCAGTCAAGCAGGAGCCGGTTGAGCAAAAACAACGCCGAAGCAAGAAACACGAGCAACCCAATCCCGCCGATGATGAATCCAGAGAGTTTGACGTACCGGCGCTCTTTTATTATCCCATAAACGGCAAGCGATGTCCCTTGCGCCAGCCAGGCGAAGATCATATGCTCCCCGTAATTGAACTGGAACGGGACAAACAGCACGAAAAACGTCAATCCGGTGATGTAAAACAGCGCGGACATCAGTTTTTCGCCGCTGAACTTGCGGGCGATGATATAGCCTATCGCCGCATATAACGCGGCGAACAGCGCGGAGGTAAGGCCCAGATAATCGCCCCAACCCGCGCCGACGATATTGACAAACACTATAATGCTGCCGATGACTGTGTTTGTAGTCAACAGAACAATATCAGACTTCCGGAAGCTGGTCTTTTCGGCATATGTACCGATAAGCGGTATGGCCGTATAGATTATCATAGCAAAGACGACGTATAACGTCTCCACAATGCGCTCCGTCAGCGGATGGATATGCCAGACCAGCGTAGATATGTATATCGTGCCGATAATGTTCAGGCCGAACCCGACAAACATCGCCACCATCCACTTTTTTCGGAACGATACCGAAAGTGCCAGTAAATTGAGCAATACAAGGTATCCCATCATCGAGAAAAGCAGCGCCCGCTCAGGCCCGATTGAGATAATCGGCAAATACCCGCCCACCAGCGCAATCGCAAGCAGCGTCTGCGCATTATAGCGTGTGGAGAGATAGAATGCCACTGCCGTTATCGCGACGCAGATTATAAGCGCGGCATACATGTTCATTATGCCCATTCCAAAATAGCTGACAGCAAGCGCGGCGTATAATATGCCTATACCGCCCGCCGTTATTCCCAGTGAGAAAAAGCTGGCCTTCCGCCGGTTCATTATCTCGCCCGCCGTTAGGAACAGCGCCCCCAACGTAAACAGCATCACGCCGCGCGGAACGTCACCCATCCTGAGATAGGCAAATTGCCCCGCGGCTATGACGCCTATGATTATCAGGATTATACCGACGACATTGAGGATGTTCAGGCCGATAAGACGCTCCAAACTGTTTTTCTTTGACAGTTCTGTTATCTGCTCGTCGCTTAACGCCTCATTCTTCAGGCATTCAAACTTTTCCTTTTCCGCGTTGGTGAGTGAGCCTTTCTCAGCCAGTTCCGCCCTGGCTTTGGCGATTTTGGCCTGGGCCTCCGCCTCCAGCTCGGTCAGCTTTATAGACGTCTCACTGCGGATGTCAACATTGTTCCTCCGCAGTTCGGCCCGAATACGCTCAACTCTCTGCTTTATATCATGTTCAAGCGCGGTGAGCCGGCTCTTTTCCCCCGCGATTTCACTTGCGAAAAAGACCTCAAGCTGCTTTTGCCGTTTCGCGGCAAGCTTAATTTTTTCGTTGTAATACTGCTCATGCAGCGCGGTTTTCAATCCTGAGTTTTCCGCCAAAAGCTCGTCTCGCAATTTCTCGGCTTCCTCATTCCGTGCGCTCAGCTTTTCGTAACGCGCGGTGAGGTCCTTGATAGCGGCAAAGATGTTGCTCCGCTCAATCGCCGCTACCTGATTTGAGAGTTCGGACACGCTGGAGTTCAGGGCGGTTCTTAAACTTGCGTTCTCCTCAAAAAGCGCCGCCCTGGCTTCCTC